>NZ_JBLBVK010000056.1:0-179408 GCF_047314965.1 Silicimonas lutimaris
CTGTTCGTCACCACTGGCGTGCCACGCGACGAAAGCAACGCTGACCGGGAAAAGGGCCTAGTCAGCACAAGTCATGATCCATGACTATCAGGTCTCTTGTTTTCAGTATGCTTTCGGCATTCACGTCCCTGCTTGCGGGAAAGCCATTTGCGGATTCGCCGGATACCGAAAAATCTATCCTGTGAAAGCCTGGTGAAAGCCAGGCTTGGAATGCAAGCTTCAACTGAAGATCGAAAATCTTATAATATCATGATATAATTAACTTTAATTGGCGATCCCGGAAGGACTCGAACCCTCAGCCTGCTGATTAGAAGTCAGCTGCTCTATCCAGTTGAGCTACGGGACCGCTGGCGACGTTATGGTCCGAGCCACGCGGGGTTGGCAAGCGGGTAACGGGCCGATATTGCTTGAACCTCGTTCAGGCGATGGAGTCCAATATGGCACGCGACACCGCGAAACGGCGCGAAGACCTGCGCGAAAAGCTCTTGGATATTGCCGAAGCGGATATCCGCAACAACGGCCTCACTTCGCTGAGGGCTCGGACACTTGCAGACCAAGCCGGTTGTGCCGTGGGTGCGATCTACAACGTCTTCGATGACATGACCGGATTGATCCTTGCGGTCAACGGGCGCACCTTTCGCCGCATGGGGGCTTTTGTTTCTGGCACGCTGAAGGAAAACCCCGAGGCCGACGCGACCGAAACACTTGTAACGATCGCCAAGGCATACCTGTCATTCGCCATTGAAAACCCCAACCTTTGGCGCGCCTTGTTCGAGGTCGAAATGTCCACCGAGGGAAATGTTCCCGCCTGGTACATGGACGAACTGGGACGTCTGTTCTCGATCATTTCGACTCCGATCGCGGAGCTAAATCCGGACGCAACCGCCTCCGAGATCGATCTGATGACCCGAACTCTCTTCTCCTCCGTCCATGGAATCGTCCTTCTTGGGCTCGAAAAGCGAATCTCCGGCGTCCCGCGCGAGCGCATGGAAGACATGATCGAGTATCTCCTGAAGAGCGTAACAGCCTGAAAACTCAAGCGTATGAACGTCGTTCAAAAATGTATTGAACAATGTTCAAGTATCTGTATCATCCCCTTTATGAACAATGTTCACGGGAGTGGGAACATGCTTGCAACCCTGAGAGTCCTATTCGACGGCGAGCGCGCCAGGACCGAAGATCGCCTCAAAGACACCTATGCAATCGAATTGATCGAGCAACGCATCCGCGAAGCCGAAACGAATCTTTCCTCGGCCAAACTGACGCTTGCAAGCCTGATACAGCGGAGGCGTTCCGAACAGCGCCTCATCGACACACTGGATGCACGCATCAAGTCTCTGGAGGGCCGCGCGCAGGAAGCACTCGATGCCAGGCGCGACGCTCTGGTTTCCGAGGCCGCGCAATCAATTGCGGACATGGAAAACGAACGACATCTCCGTCGTGAGACGATCGACAGGCTCGACACGCGCATCGCTCAGCTACAGCGTTCGGTCGAAAACGCCCATCGCCGCATCATCGACCTCAAACAAGGCGCCATAACCGCCCGGGCCATACGCCGCGAACAAAGCATCCAGAAAAGGCTCAATCAAACCATCGCGGGCGTCAGCGCGGCGGACGAGGCCGAAGCGCTGATCAAACGCGTCGTCGATCAGGATGACCCCTTCGAACAGTCCGAGATCCTGCGCGGCATAGACCGCCAACTTCTGGGCGAAGCCGCCGAAGAGAAACTCGCGGATGCGGGCTTCGGCGCCCCCAACAAGGTAACAGCAGGCGCCGTCCTTGAACGGCTCAAGGCCGGGAAATAGTCGGATCGAAAGGACAAACTCATGCTGAACAAGACCGAAAACACCCTGATCATCAACTTTAACCTATTCGGCATCTTCGTCGCACTCGGGATGCTCTCCCTGTCGATCTGGCTGACACCCGTCGCCCTTGCAACCAAGGGCTTCTGGGCAATCGGTGTGCTGATGCTGTCACTGGCGTTGGTGAATTTCGTGAAATACCGGATCGAAGACCGCATTCGCGAAGACCGGCTGAACCGGCTGGAAAACGCTCGCAACGAAAAGCTTCTTGAAGAGTATGTAACCGATCGCGCCGCGTGAATCCCAGTCGCACCCAACCTTTGGCCCCCGCTTCATGCGGGGCCGTTTCCGGCCTTATCCAGAGTGCTACCCTCCTGCGGTCAAAGCGCTCTGGTCATGAAAAAGGAATTGGGGTCCGCCGTGTAACCCGCGAACGGACTACAGGTGGTAAAGCCATTCCGACCATAGAATGCGCGCGCCGCACCAAAGGTCTCTTGGCTTCCGGTCTCAAGAGAGACCCGTTCCATGCCCGCAGTCCGAGCCTCATCGAGCAACCGGTCGAGGATCAGGTCCGCCAGCCCCTGACCTCGCCGATCCTGGCGAACATGCATCGACTTCAGCTCCCCGTGAGTGCCGTCAAGCGCCTTCAAGGCACCGATAGCCACGGCTTCGTCTGAATCAAAAACCGCAACGAACAGCACGTTGGAGCGCTCCAACCCGTCTGCATCCATGGCATGCACGCTGCAGGCCGGGCTAGAGGCCCGCATCAGGTCAAGATGCATCGAGACAAGCGGCAGAACGCGCGGATCGTTGGGTCGAACTCGAACCGGCTTCAATGGGTCCAGGCGCCACGGCGATCGGTGGCGAAGTTTTCACCGTAACCGCGTTGGCGGATATTCTGTCTGCGCGCCTTCGGTTCGGTCACAACCGCATCGATGCCATGCTCCTTGGCATAGTCCAAAGCGGCTTCCTTCGTCGGGAACTTTATCCTCACCTGTGCCTGCGTGTCCGACGACGATGTCCAGCCCATAAGCGGATCAACCTCGCGCGCCGTATCGTTGACAAACTCCAGGACCCACTCGCGGGTCTTGGCCTGCCCCGAGGACATCGCGGATTTTGCAGGTCGGTAAATGCGTGCGGTCATGATCGGTTCCCGTGTGGTCGGGACAGCTATCGGAAATATTGAGGAAAGGATCAAGTGCTTTGCAGCAAAACGCCGACCGGACTGCGAGGAGCGAGGGGTGGGTGGGTCGCGGTGTCCGGCCGGCGTTCCGTTCTGCTGCTAGTAATGATCGGATACTCCAAAAAAGAGAATCTGTAAACCAGTTTTCCCGTATAGGTTGTAAAATTCTTTTGACACTCTTCCCGCCGATGCATCCTCCTGACACCTGCTGTCAGCATGCGGGGTTGAACCCTGCGGCGTTAACCTCAATCTTACGTCTCTGACCCCCGGAGCCCCGAACGCATGCACAACAATTCCCCCGAGCAGATGCCCATTCTGAACTCTCCTGCTCCCGACGTGCGTACGCGCGAAAAACTCGAAGGCGGGCGCCGTCTTGTCATGCACACCGAGTTCAAGCCAGCGGGCGACCAGCCGACCGCGATCGCCGAACTGGCACAGGGAGTAAGGGACGGCGAGCAGAACCAGGTTCTCCTTGGCGCCACCGGCACCGGCAAGACCTACACCATGGCCAAGGTGATCGAGGAAACCCAGCGCCCCGCGATCATCCTCGCCCCCAACAAGACACTCGCCGCCCAGCTTTACGGAGAATTCAAGGGCTTCTTTCCCGAAAACGCCGTCGAATACTTCGTATCGTATTACGACTACTACCAGCCCGAGGCCTACGTCCCGCGCTCGGACACCTACATAGAAAAAGAAGCGCAGATCAACGAACAGATCGACCGGATGCGCCACTCCGCCACCCGGGCTCTGCTCGAGCGCGACGACGTGATCATCGTGGCCTCGGTCTCGTGCATCTACGGCATCGGATCGGTCGAAACCTACGGCGCGATGACGCAGGACCTCTATGCCGGCAAGGAATACGATCCACGCAAGGTGATTGCCGATCTCATTGCGCAGCAATACCGCCGCAACGATCAGGCGTTTCACCGCGGAACCTTCCGCGTCCGAGGCGACGTGATCGAAATATGGCCGGCGCACCTTGAAGACCGCGCATGGCGGCTGAACTTCTTCGGCGAGGAGCTCGAAAACATCACCGAGTTCGACCCGTTGACCGGTGAGAAGACCGATACCTTCGAACGCGTGCGAATCTACGCCAACTCTCACTACGTTACGCCGCGCCCGACGCTTCAGCAGGCGATCAAGGGCATCAAGGCCGAACTCAAGACGCGCCTAGGCCAACTCGTCGACGAAGGCAAACTGCTCGAAGCGCAGCGCCTCGAACAGCGCACCAACTTCGACCTCGAGATGATGGAGGCCACCGGCTCCTGCAACGGCATCGAGAACTATTCGCGTTACCTGACGGGCCGCGCCCCCGGCGAGCCGCCCCCCACCCTCTTCGAGTTCATCCCCGACAACGCCATCGTCTTCGCCGACGAAAGCCACGTCTCAGTCCCTCAGATCGGCGGCATGTACAGGGGTGACTATCGCCGCAAATTCACACTGGCCGAACACGGCTTCCGGCTTCCTTCCTGCATGGACAACCGACCCCTCAAGTTTGAGGAGTGGGATGCCATGCGCCCGCAATCGGTGTTCGTCAGCGCAACGCCTCAAGCGTGGGAACTGGAGCAAACCGGCGGCGTTTTCACCGAACAGGTCATCCGTCCCACCGGCCTACTCGACCCACAGGTCGAAATCCGTCCGGTCGAGATGCAGGTCGACGACCTTCTGGATGAGGTGCGCAAGGTCGCCGCCAAGGGCTTCCGCACGCTGGTCACCACGCTGACGAAACGCATGGCCGAAGACCTGACCGAGTACATGCACGAGCAGGGTATCCGCGTGCGCTACATGCATTCCGACATCGACACGCTGGAACGCATCGAGATCCTCCGTGATCTCCGGCTCGGTGCATTCGACGTGCTGATCGGCATCAACCTCCTGCGCGAAGGCCTCGACATCCCCGAATGCGGCCTCGTCGCGATCCTCGACGCCGACAAGGAAGGCTTCCTGCGCTCCGAAACCTCGCTCATCCAGACCATCGGCCGCGCCGCACGAAATGCCGAAGGCAGGGTCATCATGTACGCCGACCGCATCACCGGCTCGATGGAGCGTGCCTTGGGCGAAACCGACCGCCGCCGCGCCAAGCAGATCGCCTATAACGAGGAACACGGCATCACCCCCGCCACCGTCAAGAAAAACGTCGAGGACGTCCTCGCAGGCCTATACCGGGGCGACACCGACATGAGCCGCGTGACGGCGAAGGTCGAAAGGCCCGGTGCGAACCTTCAGACCGTCCTGGAGGGCTTACGGACCGACATGCGTAAGGCCGCAGAGAACCTCGAATTCGAAGAAGCCGCACGGCTGCGCGACGAGATCAAGCGGCTGGAGACGGTAGAACTGACCATCGCCGACGACCCGCTGGCGCGGCAGTCGGCGGTGGAAGAAGCCGTCGAAGCTGGCAAGAAGGCATCAGGCAGGTCGACGGCAGGAAGGGCCGGTCAGAGAGGAGGAAATGTAAAAAGGCGGAGGAAGTAGCGTCCCGCCCTACCAGACGGGAGCACCCACTTTGCTTCAATCCTGATCTGCGGCAAAAGCACCGATCATTGTCGTGGCGATACCTCCGATATTCGAGGTGCCGGTTCCCTCGAAATACCCGCCGACCGCAGTCGCGTTCGTTTCAAAGAACTCACCATCGACAACTACGTTGCTGAAACTTGCAAGGTTCAGTTCTGCAAGATCAAGCGTTGCATCCATCGAAAAGGTATTTCCCGAAATCGAACCATTGGCCAGAGTGATCGTAGTCGGATCAATTCCCGCGCCACCAAAACCGCAGCCACAATCGGTCAAGTCAATTGTACCGCTAAGGGTACCGCCACCAAAATCCACGGAGAGATTTGCCGGTCCATTGGCTGATGTCCAGAACGTATTGTCGACGGCGTTGATCGATATATTACCTGTTCCGGAAAATGTTGCGATATCGGAACGTCCGGAGACGGCATTGGGATCTGTATTGAATCCAACCAGCGTCGGGCCCCACTGCCTGAATGCGCTGGAGCCTCTATCGTCAAATAGATTCATCCAAACGAAACCAAGTTGATTATTGTCGGACAGGAACATCGGAGAGACCCAGACCTCGATATCCCCGGACACGCCTTCGAAACGTGAATCAACAGGGTCCCAATTCACAGTGACAGGAACGCCGTCGAACGTAACGATGAACTCATCCACATTCGCGGTATCCTCGAATGACAAATTGACCGTCGAAATCCCTACTGTTGGCGGACTGGAGAAATCTCCACCTTGCAGCCGCGGCGAAGCCGCTACGCTTTCCCCAACCGTGTCGAGATCGATTGAACCAGATGCATATCCACTTTCACCCGTGGGCAGATTGACTATTTCGCCACTCCCCCCTCCACAAGCTGACAGAACAAACACAGGCAGAATTATATATGGAACATTTTTCATCACACCCCCCGAGCCAGTGAAATTTTCGACGTCTACTTATTTGGAATTATTTTCGAATATTTCATCTTTCCAATTAAACAATCCAAATTGTTTGAAGTGGGCACAACTAGACTCAAGTAAAGGTCACTTTTTTCAGACGCCGGTTTGAATCTTCCTTTGCCTCCCCTACTCCACAGGAGCAGTATGGGCTGCCCCTACCAATCCTTGCATATACCCCCTAGACTCCCCGCTGATCGCCAACCGGGACCCCGCTGCGTGCAGAAAGTCGCCTTAACAGCACTGACCGTCGTACTTGCCACCCCGGCAGACGCTCTCACTTGCCTGGAGCATCCCTACGTCAAGCCCGCACACCCGGTCACAGCCGACATCGCCGCCGTACGCATCGCCCTCGCGCCTTTCGGCAGCCTTCTGGCATCGCTCGACGCCACCCGTCCCCTCATCTGCGCCAGCGACGCCCCCAGCGAAGCCCTTGGCACCTTCGGCGCGGACGACAACCGGATCACTGTAGACGCCACTTTGCCCCCGCCAAAGCGCGTCGCCGTCCTTCTCCACGAGATCCGCCACCTCGATCAGAATCTGCGCGGCATCTGCCCTGCTTCCACGCTCACCATGCGCGAAAACGCCCGCGCCATGTTCGCCCTTGAAGCCGACGCAATGGCTGTCACGCATCTGATCGCCTGGTCCAGCCTCGAACGCGGCAGCACTGATCTCTTCGACACGCTTCGCAGCAGCATCGAAACCGCCGATATCGCTGCTGCCTTCGAGACATCCATCACGGAAGCAAATGACCCGGCACTTGCCACTGCGGCAGCCTTCGACGCCTGGTATGCCTCCGACGCCCGGCGTGAGCGTTACTACATCTCGACCTGTATGGCCTACCTCGATCGAAAGGAGGCCGAGGACAGCCTCGCCGGGACCGCGCCTCTCACGACCGATTTCCTGACCCATATCTGCAACCTGCCGGACCAGACCAGCTACCCTTGCAGCGAACCCGACAGCCCTATTCCCCGATAACGGCAGGCAACCAGCAAAACGGCGCGCAAACCATCGCCCGCGCGCCGCAATCTGTGTCGGAGCCAGGAACTACGCTGTCCAGTGGTCCACGACGTCATAACCCTCGGGCACCGGCATCTCGGCCAAAAACTCGCCCATCTTGCTCCAGATATTGCGCACGCGTTCGATGTTGCCATCCGAGACCTCGCGGCTTTCGACAAGCGAAATCACGTAACCTGATCCGTCCGCATTCAGGACGTTGGTGAAGTTGATCATGCCGGGCAGCGCCATGATCTCGGGCTTCAGTTCCCGCGCCCGCGCCGTGGCGGCCTCAACCGTTCCAGCCTTTAATTTATACGGTGTAATCCTTGCAAACATGTGCACATCCCCCTGTGTCAAATTGTGATGAAGAAAACGCGTCACCCCCTAACGCACAGGGCTTACTAGCATAGTTTGTGAAAAAAATCGCTCGCCAGGCTCAGAACACGCCCGCCACCTCGTACATCACCGGCTCGAACCGCGTGCAAAGGCTGGCGATCTCACGGTTGCGTTTGCGCATCTCGTCCGAGCGCAACATTGCCTGGAAATCCTCCCGCTGCTCCCATTGCGAGTAGTTCGCGATCCGGGTCTGCGCGTCGTTGACATGCAGCCCGGCCGCGATGAAACCGGGCTGCTTCGAGATGAAATTCTCGTACGCGCTGGTCAGCGCATCCAGAAGATCTGCACAGGTTCCAGGAGAACACTCGAACGTGGTCATCACGGTCTGGCATTTGCGGGTGATGTCGATCTGCAGCATGGGACTCCTCCTTTGTCATCAGTGTATCACCTTTTCCCGCCGACAGCAGAAATCCCGCGTCACGATCTGTCTTGGTCCGTTTGCTCGTCCACCGATTGCCGAAGCAAAATCCGGACTTGGACGCGGGCCTAATGGCGTCGGCGGCTTAGCAGCAAGTACATTGCCCAGCTTCCAATCGCTGCAATTGCCGCCGCCACATAGGTCCAGGCCGCGGCCTTCAGTACCGCCCTCGCCCCCTCCATTTCGGCCTCGCTGCGGATAATGCCCAAACCTTCAAGATGCTTCAGCGCTCTCCGCGACGCGTCGAACTCCACCGGCAGCGTCACCAGCGCGAAAAGCGACGACACCCCGAACAAAAGCGCACCGATCCACATGATGGGCTGCGACTGGATCATCAGGCCTCCAAAGAACACCAGAGGTGCGGCGGTCGAGCCAGCCTTCACCAGGGGGACAATGGCGGACCGGAACTCCATCGGCCCGTAATCGTCGGCGTCCTGGATCGCGTGGCCGGCTTCATGCGCCGCGATCCCGGCCGCCGCAATCGATGGCACGCCGTACACCGCTTCGGACAGCCTCAGCACCTTGCCGCGCGGATCATAGTGATCCGACATGACACCCTGGACCGGCTCGATCCGAACCTCCCGCAGCCCCCTGGCATCAAGGATGTAACGCGCCACCTCGGCACCGGTCAGGCCATGCCCCAGACCGACGCGTGAATACCGTGAAACAGCCGCTTTGACCCGGGCTTGCGCAAAGGAACCCAGAAGCATCCCGGGCAAAATCAGAATCCAGATCAGGGGATCGCCAAGCATCTCTCACTCCAAAGAACGTTATGCATCAAATTCCAACGGATACCCGGAGCCAAGGCCATTCAATACACCGGCTCCGGTTTCTCAAATAGCGCTCGGATCACCGGCCGCAAATTGTCGACACCTCACTTGAGGAGGCCGCCGAAACATTTGGCTTTCGCGTCTGCCCGATCAAACCCGCTGCCACTACAGAGTCCAACGACAACGCATCGATCCGTCTCGCCGCCTCTTGTCATTCGACGCGCAAAACGTAACCCTTGGACGATCTTACGAAAAGGCTGCCAATGCCCGACTTTCATCTCTTCGCCAAAGGCCCACGTCCGGTCGCTCCCTTTTCGCATGCGGTCGAGGCCGATGGTTGGGTCATCCTGACCGGACAGATGCCCACCGATCCCGACGCGCCCGATGCGCCGCTCCCTGCGGGTATCGAAGCCCAGACGCGCCGCGTCATGGACAACCTTGCGCTCATCCTCGCCGAACTTGATCTGGACCTGTCCCATGTCGTGCAATGCAGGTGTTTCCTGACGGAATTCGAGCGTGACTACGCCGCCTTCAACGAGACCTATAAAAGCTACTTCCCGGAGGACCGGCGTCCCGCGCGCACCACCGTCGGCGTTACCGCGTTGGCTGTGGGAGCTCTCGTAGAAGTCGACTGCATCGCCCGACGTCCCGAAGCCTGAAACGGCTCTTGCAAGCGAGGCAGGACTTCCCCATCTTTTCGCCATCCGGGCGTGAGGCTCCGCCCGGCGGCTGCAGAGGCAATGATGCCTCGAGAGCGCCACCCCTCCATTCGGACCACAGACCATGCGTCTACTACTCGCCATTGCCGCGTTCGCCGCGCTGGCTTCGCCTGCCCTTGCCGACACCACCACAGGCACCGTCCTCGCCTTCGACCGCAAGGCAAATGTTCTTGTCATGGAAGACAAGACGATCTGGAAACTGACATCGGAGACGGTCATTCCCGACGGCCTCGTTGCCGGTGAGAACGTCAGGATCACCTACACCAGCCTCGGTGACGACGGCATCAAGAGCGTGGACAAACTCGAACGCCTCTAGGCACCTGGAAGGGCGGGTCCTTCCCGCCCTACCCCTTTTCAAGGAATGCGCTAGGATTAGCCCTATGCGCGTCGCCCTCTGCCTCATCATATTCGCTGCGCCGGCTGCAGCCTGGGAATTCACTCCCACGCCGGTCTGTACGCTCTCGCACGAGACGGCCGAGGCAAGCCTCAGCGTGACTTATGACCCGCGTCTCGCCACTCCCTACGCAATCTCGATTTCACAACTGAAGACCTGGCCCGGCGATCCGGTCTTCTCCATTCGCTTCGACGGCCCTCTTGGTCTAACGATCTCCACCGATCGCCAAAGCGTGAGCGAAAGCGGACGCACCCTGACTGTCACCGACAGTGGCTTCGGAAATGTTCTGAACGGGCTCGAGTTCAACATAACCGCCACTGCTCTGCTGGGCGACACCGCCATATCCTTTCCCCTTCACGGCGCAGCCCCGGCCGTGCAAGCATTCCGCGCCTGCACAACAGTCCCAACAGCCTGACACAGCATGGAAAAAGACCCGTTCCGCCCAATTGACGACGACGCCCGCGAGCTTGCCTGGCGATTGGTCCGGACTGCACGGCACGGCGCTCTCGCCGTTCTTCTGCGCGGCGAACCCTTCGCCTCCCGCATCGCCCTTGCCCCTGCAGATGGAAGCTTTCTGACATTGGTCTCCGACCTGGCTCCGCACACCGACGCGCTCCGTCAACACCCGCGCGCATCCCTCATGATCGGCGAGCCCGGAAAGGGTGACCCGCTGGCCCACCCACGCCTGACCGTTTCGGTCGCCGCCGAATTCATCGACAAGCAAGACGCCGCCGCCTACCTCGCGTATCAGCCCAAAGCTAAGCTCTATATCGGCTTCTCCGATTTCCACCTCGTGCGGCTGACAATTTGCGACGCTCTGTTGAACGGCGGCTTCGGCAAGGCCTACCGCATGTCCCCGGCGGATCTCACCGCCTGACCGAAATCACGCACCATTCACGGAGTGGCATAAGGGTTTGACCTGCGGTCCATGGCCGGGAATATTTTTTGATCGGGCATTTCCCCGGTCAGGAAAATTTCAATTCGGTGGTTCATCTATGTCTCTTTCGCAAGGTTTCTTTTTCAGCCTCCTCACCGCACTCCTCGTCATTTTCGGAGATACTCTGATCAAGCTTGCCGCGGACAAGGCAATCTTCTCGTCCAAGCCCATGGCAGGCGGCATACTGCTTTACGCGGCTTCAGCGGTCTGCTGGTACTTCGCCATGCGCCATATGACACTGGCCCAGGCCGCAGTCGCCTACTCGATGCTTACGCTGGTGGCGCTCTGCGCGATCGGCGCAGTGGTTTTCGCCGAACCCATACGCCTGCGGGACGGGATCGGATTGGCTTTTGCCCTGGCAGCCATGTGGCTGATGTCTGAAACTCACTAAACGCGAGCAAAGCCCAAATGGTTCAGCGTATCACGTGCACGCTACAGGGTGCGTGGCGAACTACCCGGCTGGCGGTCGACCCCAGGAAATAGTCGCTCAGCCCGGGCTTGTGCGACGCCAGCACGATGCAGTCGATACCGTTCTCGGAGGCATAGTCCACAATGGTGGGTCCGGCTTTGCCATGGCGCAGAACCGTCTTTACCTCCGACCGCGCGCCCACGACGTTGCGAAGGTCGGCAAGGGCCAACGCGCCCGCGCGCTCGGCAATATCGTTCGGAACCTCTGAAATCACCGAGGCCGGAATAGGCTCCAGCACGGTGATCGCTGTGATCTGCGACATGGGATCGTCCGCGAGTTGCGTCGCGACATGTAGCGCGGTCTCCTGATCGGGCCCGTGAGAGGGATCGATCGCTACCAGAATATTCTTGTACATCGGCATCCTCCATTTTCTCCTGAAAATATGGAGATATGCCGATGTCGCCTTGATCTGGCTCAGACGAGTTCACGCAATCAAACCGGCTTATCCGCGCGCACCGTCACATGAATCCGCCCGCGCACCGGCTCGGGCCATGTCAGCGAGACCTCGTCTTGGGACGCCCCGGCTTCCGTCGTCGCATAGGGCATCGCAAAGACCGTGGCTCCGGATGCGTTCAGTATCGCGCCCTCCGTGACCAGCGCCACGACTTCCCGCGCCTTGCCGCCGAAGGGCAGATAGCCGCCCGCGTCGACAGTCCAGGCTGATCCGTTCGACACCTGATCGAATTGCAGTGTGGCAGGGTTCTGGGTGACTTGCCCGATACCGTTGAAGGTGTTCCCGTCAAACACGATGTTCCTGAACGACCCGGTGACGAGTGGTGCAATGGAGCTGTCCACACGCTCTACCCGGTCGGTTGTCCCATTGAGCGACTTGAACGCGTTGCCGGTCACGCTCAGACCCTGAATGAAATGGCCGGGACCATAAGGCTTGATGACAATCCACGAAAACCAGCTGGCCGCGTCGTTCACGGTAAAGATATTCCCGGTAACGGTCAGGCCGCCGAAGGAGAACTCGCTCGAATAATCCGGCGCCTCATCATGCTCGTTCGTCCACTCGATGAAGGCGTTGTCGATATAGTTGCCCGTCACCACCGACTTGACGTTTGGCTCGGTGAAAACCAACCCCGCCACCCGCGGACCATCCGTTACGTTATCACCCTGGAACCAGTGGTTGCCGACGATCAGATGTCCGTTTCCATGCAAGACCATCGTCGTACCGAAACGCTGGAACCTGTTGTCACGGATCTTCGCATCATTCGCGTTCACGTTGAAGCCAAGCGATACCCGCGCAGTCGCATCCACATCCTGTTCGTCCGAGACAAAGTGGCACCGGTCGATCTGTAGGTCCTGGCATCCCCGTCCGTGGCTGGTCACGCCTTTGTCCTTGGGCTTCGTGACGAAGCAATCCTTCAGATGAAACGTCTCGCCGGCCGGCGCCATCAGGATGCCACTCGCCGCGCCCTGGCAGTGGAGTTCCACGTCAGTCAGAGTGAATTTCGACAGCTTGCTGAATCCCGAGAAATCCAGGACGTACTGAAACCGTTTGAAGGTATAGGTCTGGCTGGCCGGCGCTGCATGCAGGGGCTGGCTCAGCGTCACCGTCCCTGCGCCGACGTTCTTCTCGGTCACATAGACTTCCCGCCCCACGCCGGTCCCTTCCACCAGCGAACCGACAGGGACATTGGCCACGTTCGTCACGCCTGTCAACGTAACCGGCTGGCCCGCATCATAGCTGGCCTGGCTGGTATGCGTCTCGGTGTCCCAAGCGGGTCCCGGTACGACGTTGAGCTGCCCATTGCGGATCACACGGCGAATTTCATAGGTCGTCTGGTTTGCCGCAGCCGCCATATCGATGGGGCCGGTCACCTCGACACGGCGACCGCCAAGATCGAGGCTCTCGTGATCGGAAAAGACAAGAAGCGCCTGGAACGCCTTGCGGAACGCCAGTTCTTCGTCCCCGAAAGCAGCCGCATAGGTCGGCAGATCGAAGTTTCGGCGCAAGATGAGATGCTTGTCATCGGGGATAGTCACCGTACCCGCAAATCGCGCCGGATACTCGAACGTCACGTTGTCGGTCAGAACGTACGCCCCCTCGGGCACTAGGATGCCGCGCCCCGCCGCCGCAGCATTCGCCGCCACGAAGCCTGCCGTGCTATCCGTCACCCCGTCACCGACCGCGCCGAAATCCCGGACATCGACCCAATCCATCATCGTGCGATGAAACACCGCCGTCACATCCTCGATCTCCAGATCATCGATGCGAACGATCCCGCCCGTGCCACCGGTCAGGTCCAGACCCAGATGGCCGTACATCACGGGCGATCCCCAGACCATGTCCACGCCCGTCCGCTCTCCGGAACCGATGATGGCCGAGATTTCAGCGACCTCCCCATAGTTCGTCAGAGTGACCGACGGTCCGAACACCGTCAGACCCGCAACCGCCGCACCACCCGACTGCCCGGCCCATCCGCCAATCCGGACACTGGGCAAGGCCCCCGAGATTGCCTTAACCCGCGCAGTCACACGCAGATAGCATCCGGGCAGGATCGGCGTCTCTCCGGTGAAGCGGATTTTCTGCAGGCTGTCGGTCTTGAGAATCTCGAGGCAGGAACCGAAATCGGTGTCGCCGGGAACCACCGCCGCAGTGCCAACCGTGTCATAGGTGACGGAGCCCGGCGTGCCGTCCTCGCTCGACCAGACCGCCAGCCCAGCGGAAAATGACGGCGGCATCAGTACCAAACCGTCGGTGATTGCCTTGTTCATCGCTGACCCTTTCCTCTCACGGAGATTTGGTCAGGACGTTAGGCAGGCGCGATTAACCCGCCGCTAACCATGCGCACGGTGAATCAGCCCGCCACTGCCTCAAGCATCTCGACGACCTTTGTCATGGGTGTCATCGACCCCATTTCCTCGGCAAGCGCTTCGGCCTTCCGGCGCATTTCGGCCTCACCCAGAGTTCGCTCTATTGCCCTGCGCAGAATATCGGCCTCCCGATCGTATACCGCCACGCCAGCGCCGGTCGCGTCGATGGCCGCCGCATTATGTGGCTGGTCCGCAAACAACGGCACCACGACCTGCGGCAAACCGGCGGCCATCGTGCCCAGAAAGGTGCCCGACCCTCCGTGATGCACCACCGCATCCGCGCACGAGAACACGGTCGTCTGCGGCACGAAAGTCTCGACCGTCACGTTGTCCGGGATCGTTCCTAAAAGCTCCCGGTCCATAACCGGCCCGGTCGTCAGTAATCCGCGCACCGGAAGGTCCGCCAATACGTTCAGGGCCAGTTTGTAGGTCGCTTTCGCCCTGTCACTACGTCCCGATACAGTCCCGAAAGTCACATAGACAAAAGGCTTTCCCTCTTCCGGCAACCAGCCCTCGTCTCCCTCGACGGAAGCCTTGGCGGGGGCGCTTGGCGCGATGCGCACCGGGTCGCTGCCCAGTACCAGCTGCCCCGCGTCAAGGCTCGCCGGAAAATCGGTGAATACGGTCTCACGCCGGCCTTGCACCACAGACGTCCCCGCATACATACGTAAATGTTCGGCGGATTCGTGAAAATGATCCTCGTATTGCACCATGGCCGCGCCTGCCAAGATCGAAATCATTGCGCTCGGAACGTCGGCCTCTTCCGCCGCGATCAGGCCTGACAGCTCCATCGACTCCCTCACCACAAAGTCCGGCGACCAGTCGCCGACAGCGGCGCGGACCGCCGGCAAGGCAGCGCGCGACATGATACCGCCGAAGAATTCGTGAATTGAGATCGGAACCGCCTCGTCCGATGAACAGGCATCGAGCATCGCCCAGACCCGCTTGCTCTCTTCTTCGGTCGGATCAGCGACCGGCATCAGCACGAAGCCGCGCTTCTCGACCGAATCCCTCGCCTTTTCACTGGCAGCGAAGCGCACCTCGTGCCCAGCGGCGCGCAGGGCTTCGGCATAGCGCCAGAGCGGATTGATATGCCCCGCCAGCGGGGTCGACGTAAAAAGGATGCGCATTCTGGTCTCCTTCCCCAGAGAACCAACGGCGACCCAGCTCCGCCGACCACCCGAGCTTATCCAGCACGGTCAGACTTGGGAACCGCTTTATGCGCCGACGTCGGGGCGTCGCAAGATCTGAACCCCGTTGATCTGCCAGCCTTCGGGACCCTCGATCATCTGGTAGTCCAGCATGTGAAACTCGCCCGCCTGGTCGCGGATCATGACCTTTTGCCACAATGCGCCGTCGATATCCCGCAACTCCAGGAAACGGACCTCCCCAGGCCTCCACACCATCGGATACCCATTGCGAACCATCTGACCAAAGCGTTCGGACGAACCGAAAAGCGACTTGATGTTTGGAGACGCGAAGGTAAAGGCGGTCGCAAAATCATCGATTAGAAAAGCATCGATCTGGCTGCGTATCGTGGATTCTATTCCCGGCTCCGACGGCAGTACTTCGGCCGCCGGGCTTCGCTCCGCCCAGATCAGCACCGACAGAACCATCAATGCCGCGTTCAAGAACCTGAGCATTCAGACGCCCTCCCGAATGATGTCTATGACGATCATACGGACAAGCGGCGCGTCTGGACCGTTTTTCGCTGATGAAGGCAGCCTTAGTGGATTACAAGAACTGCCGTCTCTATGGCAGGATTGTTCGAGACATACGCCCAGAAACATCCGCTTGCCAAAGCAAGAATCCAGACAGCAAAAGAATTCAGGAACAAGCGCATACTAGGTACCTCCTGCCGAAGGATAGAACGCCCGAGCATGGCAAAATCTGGACCTTCAAAGGCCCGAAATCGGGCATTTTCAACCCATGTGAACCGATCACCCAAGAGAGCCTGACAATCCCTTGTCGATCAGGGCGATCGTTTCCCGGATGCCGTAGAGCGCGATGAAGCCGCCGAATCGCGGTCCCTGGCTGGCGCCCAGCAGGATCTCGTACAACGCCTTGAACCAATCGCGGAGCGGCTCGAATTCGTGATCCTTGCCGACCGCGAAGACCATGGACTGCAGCTCTTCGGGATCCGCCGGGGCGTCCCATGCCTCAAGACGCACCTTCAGGTCCTCCAGAGCCGCCCGCTCTCTTGCATCCGGAGCCCGGTAAACGCGCTCCGGCTTCACGAAATCATTAAAGTACCGCACGGCATAGCCCGCCGCAGCATCCAGGTCCGGATGACTTGCCGCGGTAGCGTCCGGAGCATAACGGCGAATGAAGCCCCAGAGCGTCTCCTTGTCCTCGGCCCCACTGACCGAAGCCAGGTTCAGCAGCATTGCGAACGGCACGATTAGGGTAGACTCCGGCACATGTCCGGAGTGGATATGGAACACCGGGTTCGCCGCCTTGCCGGCGGCGTCCTGATCCGGATAGGCCCGCAACTGCTGGTGATACTCGTCTACAGCCTTCGGAATCACGTCGAAGAACAGCCGCTTCGCAGTCTTCGGCTTCTGGTACATGAAATAGGACAGGCTCTCCGTCGAGGCATAGGTCAGCCACTCGTCGATACTGATCCCGTTACCCGAAGACTTGGATATCTTCTGACCCTGATCGTCGAGGAATAGTTCATAGCTGAAATGTTCCGGTGGCCGCGCCCCAAGCGTCCGGCAGATCGCATCATAGATCTTTTCGTTGGTCGCGTGTTCCTTGCCGTACATCTCGAAATCGACACCCAGCGCCGCCCAGCGCGCCCCGAAGTCCGGCTTCCATTGCAGCTTCACATTGCCACCGGTCACCGGAAGCGTCCACTCGCGCCCGGTCTCGTCGTCGAACGTCACCGTACCGTTCGCCGCGTCCACATGCTTCATCGGGACATAGATCACGCGGCCCGTCTCAGGATGAATCGGCAGGAAAATCGAATAGGTCTCGCGCCGCTCCTCGCGAAGCGATTTCAGCATGATCGACATCAGGTCGTCATAGCGTTCGGCACAACGCAGCAGTATCTCGTCGAACTGGCCCGACTGATAGAAGGTCCGCGCGGAATAGAATTCGTATTCGAACCCGAAGGTGTCGAGGAACCGGCGCAGCATCGCGTTATTATGATCGCCGAAGCTCTCATGGGTTCCGAACGGATCGGGGACCGACGTCAGCGGCTTCTGGATGTGTTCGGCCAGCATATCCTGCTGCGGAACGTTGCCCGGGACCTTCCGCATTCCGTCCAGGTCGTCCGAGAAGCAGATCAGCTTCGTGGGGATATCGCTGATCACTTCGAAGGCACGCCGGATCATGGTGGTGCGCAGGACTTCACCAAAGGTTCCGATATGCGGCAGACCGCTCGGGCCGTATCCCGTTTCGAACAGAACGAAACCCTTCTCGGGCGGCGCCTTTTCATAGCGTTTGAGAAGCTGACGCGCCTCTTCGAATGGCCAGGCCTTCGAACTCATCGCAGCGTCTCGCATCGCAGTCATTACATCGGTCCCATTGTCGCAGCAGGCTTCCCCAAGAAGCCCCAAGAGCGGCTAAGTATTGCGGGCAACCCGTGGCGTCAATAAATTCACGACCAGACCCAGAAAAGGACGTTGTCACTTGACCCTCAATACCGCCGATTTCACCCCCGAAGACACGCTGATCGCCATCATGATCGCGGTATCCGCCTCCGACGACGCGATTCGCACATCCGAACTCGTCACGATTGAGCGCATGGTGAATCACCTCCCCGTCTTCGCCGACTACGATGTCGAGCGGATCAAGGAAGTATCGAACGCGGTGTTCGACATGCTGGCCGAGGAAGAAGGGCTCGACATTCTTTGGGCGACCGTACAAACGACCCTTCCCTCACGCTTGTTCGACACGGCCTATGCCATGGCTTGTGACGTTGTCGCGGCGGATGGAACCGCACGGGAAGGGGAACTGCGCCTTCTCGAAGACATGCGGTACGAACTCAACATCGACCGTCTCCTCGCATCGGCAATCGAGGCTGGTGCACGCGCACGTCACAGGGTCCTCTGATCGCAGTGCAAACTGGCTGGCGGTCACTGCCCGAAGGAATGCGTGTTTCCCGGTGGCTGTGCGTTTAGCGCCGTTGGCAATACCTTAACTCCGAGCCCGTTATGTTAGGGGTGGGAGGACGGGGGAAACTTGGCCGATGGAAACTTGATTCGAATTCTCAACACCTTGCCGCGAGTCATGTCTCGAAGCGCTCCGCCCAGCTCCGCAGCAACTCTTTCTGCAACTGCCGTGACCGGGCCGACCAACCCTTCGCGCCGCGCGGCCGTTCCCGCTCCTCCGGCGGGATGGCGTCTCGCCGTTCCGTGTCAGCGGAAAAGATTGCGAAGCACAGCTTGCGTCCGCGCCTTGTCGTCAGGAAGCCCGCGAGCGTGCTGACGAAGTTCAGCGTTCCCGTCTTGGCCCGCACCTCTACCCCGTCCGGTGCCGGACGCGACTTGTCCAGCGACAGGTTGAAGTCCTTCATCAGGACGTCGATGCCGGAATTTGCCTGCAGGATGCTCACCATGCCGCTCGGTGAAATGGCCGATCCATAGCCCAGACCCGAATGGTCCCGGAATTTCAGCCCCTTCGCCCCGAATTTCTCGGTCGCCCAACCGGCCATGCGCGATCCCGATGCCAGCAAACCTGACACGGGAACCCCATTCGACAACGACGCCGAAAGCCCCGTCATCTCGGCTGTCAGGTTGGTCGAATACTTCAGCATGTCGACAAGAAGCGGCACCAGATGGTCGCTTTCGCTGGCCACCAGAAGTCTCGCGGACGGCAACGCATCGATCCGTTCGGCTGGCTTCAGCACGATTCCGTTCGACCGTGCCAGCGTCCGGAACACATCGGCTGTATAGACCGCCGGGAAACGAACAGGCAGCCACCTCGCGCCTTCGCTGCCCAAGGCGCCGCGCGCGACGGACCAGATGTCCTTGTCCCGCGATGACCAGTAGTCGTAGACTGGCGCCTCGCGGTCCACGATCGATATCTGCGCCGCACTGGTCGCGGGCCGGGCCCGAAGACCGCGCGCTTCCATAGTGACGTTATAGCTGTCGCCTGACCTCTTCCATTCGAAGTGCACCCGGTTGAAATTCAGGTTCAACCCACCGAATGCCGGATTGTAGCCGACATGATCCGGCTGCTCGTCATCGATCCGGTCGCCCGACGGAAAATCCCCAGGCCAGAAAAGGAAGCGCCCGGTCACCTCGCGCAACCCAGCCTCTCTCAGCGCCACTGCCAGATCGGCCAGGCGATCGGTGTCCAGCGTCGGATCACCGCCGCCTTTCAGGATCAGATCCCCCTCCAGGCGGCCTTTCTCCATGCTGCCCGCAGCCAGAATCTCGGTCCGGAAACGGAAGCTCGGCCCGAGCCGGTCGATGGCATAGATCGTGGTCACAGCCTTCAGGGTCGACGCGGGCGGTAAAAGGGTCTCGCTCAGTCGGGCTTCCAGGACCTCGCCTGTCTCCACATCGGTTACGGCGAAACCCACCCGCCCGCCAAGATCCGCTTTCCGGACGAGTTTTTCACTCACGGAAGGCGGAGCGGATCTCGGTGCAAGACTCCTCGGAACAGGTCGTTCGCTTGTCTCCGGCGCGCGTGCGAAAGCGCTCGTCCCAACGGCCGAGGCCAGACCCGCCAACACGTGGCGTCGCGAAAACCCGTTGAACGAACCGCGGCTCATGACCGCGTTATCCGGCGCGAAACGGCAAGGCGCAAGCGGGTCTGTCACCGCTTCCGTGAATTGTGACCGCAAGGCGTCAGCCGCGCCGCCAGCGTCCGCGCGCTCTCAGAACCGTTGAAGAAATATCACTCATCGGAACGTTCACGAAACACCAGCGCGGCGGCTCCGAGCCGCATAGCAAGCCCGCCTCCCGCCCGCGCAGCCGAAACCGCCGATATTGACGCGATGCTCGCGAGGTGCGCGCCGAAATGCGTTGCCCGGGCCGCGCCATCACACCCACCGGCACCAATTCCATGATCTCCTGCCAGCGGTCCCAGTGATGAAAACCGGCGAGGTTGTCGGCTCCCATCAACCAGACAAACCGAACGCCGGGGTAAGCGCTCAGAAGCGCCTTCAGCGTCGCGTGGGTGTAACGGGTGCCGAACCGCGCCTCCAGTTCCGTGATACGCACCCGCGGGTGCCGCATCACGTGACGCGCATGCGCCATGCGCTCGGCCAGCGGCGCCGGACCATGGGCCTTGAGGGGGTTCCCCGGCGAGACCAGCCACCAGACCTCGTCCAGACCGAACCGCTTCAGCGCTTCCCGGGTAATGAGAGCATGACCCTCATGGGCAGGATCGAAGGAACCGCCCAAAAGGCCGATGCGCATACCCGGCCGGGCCGGAGGAAACCCCTGTCTCATCGATGCCGCCCGAAGTCCTTATCGCAAAACGATTTCCTTGATCCGCCATCGCAGCGGCCGAGTCAAACTCTCAATTGACCCGGACGGTCGGCCGTCACACTTCTTCCGAGGACCGGGCCCAGAGATTGATCAGGTTGCCATCCAGCGACAACTCCTCAATCGTCGCAAGTTCAGCATCGCTGAAACCGGTGTTTCCCAACGCGCCGACACAATCTTCGATCTGGCTGACTTTCGAGGCCCCGATAAGCGCGGTCGTCACCCTTCCGGCCTTCAGCACCCAGGCAATCGCCATCTGCGCCAGCGTCTGGCCGCGCGCCGAGGCAATGTCGTTCAACCCGTTCAGCCGCCGTATCACGTCATCCGAAAGCAGTTGCGGGTTCAGCGACTTGCCCTGTGTCGCGCGGCTGCCCTCGGGAATACCGCCCAGGTATTTCGCCGTCAGCATCCCCTGCGCCAGGGGAGTGAACGCGATCGAGCCGATGCCGAGGTCGTCCAGCGTATCCAGAAGCCCGTCGCGCTCGACCCAGCGGTTCAGGATGTTATAGCTCGGCTGATGGATCAGGCACGGCGTGCCCAGATCTTTCAGGATCGCGACTGCCTCCCGCGTCCGCTGGCTGTTGTAGGAGCTGATGCCAACGTAAAGAGCGCGGCCCGAGCGCACGATGTGATCGAGCGCCCCCATCGTTTCCTCAAGCGGCGTGTCGGGGTCGAAGCGGTGCGAATAAAAGATGTCCACGTAATCCAGCCCCATCCGCTTCAGCGACTGATCGCAGGACGAGATCAGGTACTTCCGGCTGCCCCACTCACCGTAGGGCCCTTCGAATTGCTTGTAACCGGCCTTCGACGAGATGATCAGTTCGTCCCGATAACCGGCGAAATCCGTCTTCAGGATCTCGCCAAATGCCTCCTCCGCCGAACCGGGCGGCGGGCCATAGTTGTTGGCAAGGTCGAAATGGGTGATCCCGTTGTCGAACGCCGCCCGGCAAAGATCGCGCTTCAGGCTATGCGGTGTGTCGCCTCCGAAGTTGTGCCAAAGCCCCAGGCTGATGGCCGGCAGTCTCAGTCCGGACCGCCCGCATCTGCGGTATTGCATCCGCTGGTAACGGTCGTCGGCAGGGGTATAGCGGGGGGTGTGCTGTGGTCTTGTCATGGGCCTCACCGTTCCGCCCGGCAGACGAAATGTCAATGTATCGCAAATGTGCCCTCGCCCCGTCCTCTTGGCGAAAATACTTCGGGGGACGGCGCCATGGGCGCCGGGGGGCAGCGCCCCCTTCCACCGATTGCACCCGGCGCCGCCATTGGCTACATCGCACGGGGTCCAGTCACCGGAGGTTCAAGCATGGCCAGCTACCAGTATGTCTATCACATGGACGGGGTGTCCAAGACTTACCCCGGCGGCAAGAAATGCTTCGAGAACATCCGGCTCTCGTTCCTCCCCGGAGTGAAGATCGGTGTCGTCGGCGTCAACGGCGCGGGTAAATCCACCCTCCTGCGGATCATGGCCGGCATCGACAAGGACTTCCAGGGCGAAGCCTGGGCCGCCGAAGGCGCGCGCGTGGGCTACCTCCCGCAGGAGCCGCAACTGGACGAGACGCTGAACGTCCGCGACAACGTCATGCTGGGCGTGGCCGGCAAGAAGGCCAAGCTCGACAAGTACAACGAACTGGCCATGAACTACTCCGACGAGACCGCCGAGGAGATGGCCAGGCTCCAGGACGAGATCGACGCCGAGAACCTCTGGGATCTCGACAGCCAGATCGACGTCGCGATGGAGGCGCTGCGCTGCCCGCCCGACGAGGCCGACGTCACGACGCTCTCGGGCGGCGAGAAACGCCGCGTCGCGCTTTGCAAGCTCCTCCTTGAAGCGCCCGAGATGCTCCTCCTCGACGAACCGACCAACCACCTCGACGCCGAGACCATCGCCTGGCTGCAACAGCACCTGATCGAGTACAAGGGCACCATCCTGATCGTCACTCACGACCGCTACTTCCTCGACGACATCACCGGCTGGATCCTCGAACTCGACCGCGGCCGCGGCATCCCCTACGAAGGCAACTATTCCTCTTGGCTCGAGCAGAAGGCCAAGCGGCTGGAGCAGGAAGCCCGCGAGGACAAGTCGCGCCAGAAGACGCTCGAGCGCGAACTCGAATGGATCCGGCAGGGCGCCAAGGCGCGCCAGTCCAAGCAGAAGGCCCGGATCGACCGCTACAACGACCTCGCCAACCAGTCCGAGCGCGAGAAACTCGCCCGCGCCCAGATCATCATTCCGAACGGCCCGCGCCTGGGCTCCAAGGTGATCGAGGTGAACGGGCTGGCCAAGCACATGGGTGACAAGCTCCTGATCGAGGACCTCTCCTTCGACCTGCCGCCGGGCGGCATTGTCGGCGTGATCGGCCCGAACGGCGCGGGTAAGACCACGCTGTTCCGGATGCTGACCGGGCAGGAAAAGCCCGACAACGGCACGGTCGAATACGGCGACACGGTCAAGCTGTCCTATGTCGACCAGTCCCGCGACGCGCTCGACGCCAACAAGACCGTCTGGGAAGAAATCTCCGACGGCGGCGAGATCATCCAGCTGGGCGACGCCCAGATGAACTCCCGCGCCTATTGCTCGGCCTTCAACTTCAAGGGCGGCGACCAGCAGAAGAAGGTCGGGCTCCTCTCAGGCGGCGAGCGGAACCGCGTCCACCTCGCCAAGCTCCTGAAATCGGGTGGCAACGTCCTTCTCCTCGACGAACCGACCAACGACCTCGACGTCGAAACCCTCCGCGCATTGGAGGACGCCCTCGTCGACTTCGCCGGCTGCGCCGTGGTCATCTCCCACGACCGCTTCTTCCTCGACCGCATCTGTACCCACATCCTCGCCTTCGAAGGCGAAGCCCATGTCGAGTGGTTCCAGGGCAACTTCGAGGATTACGAGGAAGACAAGAAGCGCCGGCTGGGACCGGATGCGGTGGAGCCCAAGCGACTGAAATACAAGAAGTTCACTCGGTAAGCACCTGAACCCGAAGCGCGGAAGGTCCAGTGGACCTTCCGGGGTGCGAACGGGCGGAGCCCTGACTGGGCTTCTTGGATTTCACGGATAGGTTCGACGCGTGCGCGAAAGCGACTTTGCAAGGCAAAGTTGCGTGCTCACTCGGTTGAGCTCCGCGCGCCCACTGAATTTTCCAATTTGAGCATTTATTTTCTTTAATGCCCTTGGAGATCAGCGGAGCTGATTGCAGGGAAGTTGGGCCACTCGCTGTGTGAACAAGGTGTCACTGCCCACGAATTGGGAAGCGCTTAGCGGCGCTATGTCGAAACCCTAGCGGGGATTAGGCTAAGGCGGTCCGGCTGGAATTTTGGCGATGCCACGAATAATCGGAGCCGGGAGTCGTCGAATTGCGGGCCTCAAGTGTACATAGAAGTGCGCGAACCGCTGGAATTGGGGCGGTATACAAATACTGAGCGAACGTTAATCGCTCATCCGGATGAGCATCGCCTAGGATAAATTCCAATGCGGTTTTCATTCAAAATGGAAGGGCGAGTGCGCCACGCCGATATCATCGGCACAATCGCACTCTTGCTGACGATCCTCGGCTTCTTCGTGTGACGTTGGGCGGCTTCGGCCGCCCTTCCTAATTTCCAAGCGTCATTAGCGCTTAGTAATCGCGCTTCGTACAACGCGCCTTTTGTTAGTTGTTTCGAATTTGAATGTTGCAATTTCGCTGTATGCCAGCTTGCTCAATTGCATCCAGTTCGCCCTTTAGGCGTGCTAATTCGGCCCGTGTTTCCTTGTTTCCACTAATGAAAAACGCGGCGGGCCAAAACAGCACTAGAGCTACACCTGTAGCAACAGCATCATTCTCTGCTTTCTTATCTTGCACTCCAGCAATCTGCGAAGCACGTGCAGATACACGCTGCGCTTCCTGGCGAAGCTGAGAACAGCTGTATCCTTGATATTGTAGCGGGGAAACATAAGAGCCAGCGACTTCAGAACTTTTGTCCGCGCAGGCCGACAGAACCATAGTCAGCGAAATGAAAACGGAAATATGCTTCTTCATTGTTGCCTCGCAAATGCGGTTTCTTTCAAAGCACTTTTCGTAGCAAAATATGTCACGAAATTGTTGGGAATACGGAGTCTTTATCCACCGCCACACACCCTTGACCCACCTCAAAGCCCCGCACCCAACCCCGCGCTAACCTCCCGCCATTCGGGGCGCGATCCCCGCGCCCTTTACCAAGGGAGAAAACCCATGCGCTTCACCCTGCCCGCACTTCTCGCCGCCAGCCCGGCGCTCGCCGACCCCGGCGAATACCGCCACATGATGGATTACGGCTATGGCTACGGTTTCGGCATGATGTTCGGCCCGATCCTCTGGCTGATCGTCCTCGGCCTTATCGTCGCCGGCATCATCTGGTTCGTCCGCAAAGGCGACGGCCCCGGACAGTCCGGCGCCCGCGCCGAACTCGACATGCGCTTTGCCCGGGGCGAGATCGACGCCGAGGATTATGCCGCCCGGAAGAAGCTTCTGGCCGAATAGCCCCTCACACCCGGATCACATATTCCTTCCGCGTCGTCTCCACGACCTCCCACGTCCCCCTGAACCCGGGGCGCAGGACAAAGCCGTCCCCCGGCCCCACCTCGACCGCCTCGCCATCCTCCGACGTGATCACCGAGCGGCCCGACAGGATCCGGCAATATTCCCACTCGTCATAGGAGATCGCCCACTTCCCCGGTGTGCTCTCCCAGACCCCGGCATAAAGCCCGTCCCGTTCCTCCAGGTTCCAGGTCCGGAACCGGGGATCGCCCGCCAGCACCTTCTCCGGCGCCGGCGCGCCCTCTTCCCCCGCCCCTTCGGGCGTCATCATCAGAAAAAGACTCATCGATCCTCCATGCGCTCCCTGTCCCGGATCATTCTATCCCGGTCGCTTTGTCCCCAGCCAGCCTCAGCACCTTCGCGATTTCCCTTGCAACTGCGCCCCGCAGCCCCCATATGGCCCTTGCGAGCGTTATTCTCTATCGACCACTGTCTTCCCTAACACGGCTTTCAGTCTATCGATCAAGACCGACCAAGCCGGGTTGCCGCATGTCGTGGGCAACAAACATTTTAGGAGACAACACGATGGCCAATGGCACCGTGAAGTGGTTCAACTCAACCAAAGGCTTCGGCTTCATCGCACCGGCAACCGGTGGCAAGGACGTTTTCGTCCACATCAGCGCCGTCGAGCGTTCGGGCCTCACCGGCCTGGCAGACGACCAGAAAGTGACCTACGACGTCGAAGCTGGCCGTGACGGCCGCGAGTCTGCGGTCAACCTGCAGCTGGCATAAGCCAAACGACCAGGCATTGAAGGGTGCGCGATTTTCGCGCGCCCTTTTTCGTGGGAGCTTAGGCGCCGTCCCACCCACTCTGTCTCAAACGGAAATAAGCCCCCGGATATTCTTTCCGAGGGCGCTGCACTTTGACAGAGAGCCTTTGTGTCGGAGTACAGTCCCGTCAGGTCGCCCGGCGCTTCTTCGCCAGCGCCAGCCCTCCAAGACCCGCCAGCAGGAAAAGGCCCGAAGCCGGCAGCGGCACTTCGGAGGGTATCTGCCGCACGCTCAGAACTTGGTAGTCGATGTTGTATCCAGCCTCGCCAAAGAAACTGGCATCGCCGAGAGAAAAGGCCCAACCGTTGGAGTCCGCCGCGACCCTATAAGTGCCCGCGCTCGCATTCAGGCTAGCCGCGACGCTGCCCATGTCTCGCATCCAGATCTCGATATCGTTTGGGTCCGCAACAGGCGTGAATTCAATGAAGTCCCAGCAAAGGTGGACAAGCGCGCCGGTGCACTCTGCGACCCATTGCGACTCGCCGTACATGGAATGCCAACCGATCTCTTCCCGCAGCGAGATCGTCCCTCTGCTCGAAAAAATCTGATCGAAGTTCTCCTCAACGAAGCTCCAGCCGAACCTTGTGATCTCGAAGTCCGGTATGGCGGTCAACTCAAAGAGATTTCCCGAACCGCTGCAGAAGTACTCGTCAGACTGGCTGTCGTAATCACAGATGGGCAAGTCGCCCAAGCGGGGATCGGTACCGAATCCCCACAAGGCGACGTGAAAACGCACCGGCTCGACGACAACCTCGTAGCTGTAAGTCGCGGCGAACGTGGCATTGGCGGACAGCATCGACGCAGCCAGAAGCGAAAGAAATTTTCGGGACATCGGAAGCAATCTCCTAAGATTAATTCCAAAATCCTATCTTCTACCCCGAAACGGTGCAATCGCCACATCCAGTCATCGCGAAACCCGGTGGCATTTCGCGCCCTGGACAACACACATATTCCGATAGCTCACCAGGGGGGTGCGCAACTCGGGCGAAAGTCGACGATTACGAGAAAGCCACGCCTGCCTTTGCGCCCAGCTTCTTGAAAATCGTCGCCGCCGGGCAGAAACCCGTGAACGCCGATTGCAACAGGTTCAGGCCGATGAACACAGTGAACCACACCCAAAGCGGCGAGACCCAAACGGTCAGCGCCACGCTCAAAAGAACCATCACTCCTGCAAAGGCCAGCACGGCCCGATCGATCGTCATTTCATCATCTCCTTCTCCAAGACTACTTGTCCTTCGACATCCACTGAAGGATGCCATCCGCCGGCATCGCGCCGGCCTGCCGTGACACCTCGCGGCCGTCCTTGAACCGGATCAGAAGCGGAATCCCGCGAATACCGAACTTGCTTCCCGACTGGGGAAAGGCCTCGGTGTCCAGCTTCGCGAACCGCGCCTTGCCCGCCATCTTGCCGGCAGCTTTCGCGAACTCCGGCGCCATCATACGGCAGGGCCCGCACCAACCGGCCCAGAAATCCACCACAAGCGGCACCTCGTCCAGGCGGCGCGCCATTTCGAGGATGTCGAACGTGATCTCAACCGGCTTTGACGGCATCAGCGCCGCGCCGCACGTTCCGCACTTCGGTCCGGCTCCCAACTTCTCGTCGGGCACCCGGTTGCCCTGCCCGCATTCCAGGCACGCCAGCTTCACGGCCATGACAGCCTCCATATATTCATTTAATCATATATATTATGACAGCCGGTTCATGCAATCCCTGCGATCGCCATTTTGCATCTGTTTTTCCGGCGCTTTTTTGCCCTTTCCCTAGGCATCCTGTCCCGGTCGGACTCGGCAGCACTCATATACATTCGTATATTCATCTCATACAATTATACAGGTTGTGTGAAAGCGTGCTCCGCGCCACCATTGCGCGAACTGCCATCACTCACGGTACAGTCCGCCGGCAGTTAACGGGAGGAAGCGTAGCGGAGCGGCAAGGAGGGGCGAGAAAGATCGCCACGGGATGTTTTCCCTGCCGCCCGCTGCCACCTTGGCGGTCAAATCAGCACGACGACTGCCCACATACCCAGAGCAAAAGCTGTGTGCGCAACCAGCCCCATGATCCGCACTTTCCACGGCGACGGCGTCTTGGCAGCCGCCCAGCCAAGCCCCATTCCCGGCTGCAGAAGGAACCATCCGGCGGCGATCGTCACGATCGAAAAAATCCAGAGGGGCAGGAAAACAGGATCGGCCAGCCATTCCGCGCCCGCCAGAAGCACGAAGATGGCGCCATAAATGATCCCCACACCGTAGTGGAACGCCCAGCCAAGGGCCAGTTCGCCAGGCACTGCCTCCGAGGCTGCAATGCTGTCGTGCCAGATCCGTCCGCGGAACACATGGGCCAGCCAACGTCCCGGCATGGCCCAGTTCGGAAAAGCCTGGCCTGCGAACCGGCTGAGCGCCCAGGCCCAGACATCCATCGCGGCGGTTCCGCCGATCCCCATCAGAATACCAATCAAAAGTGTTTCCATGGTCCCCTCCTCGTCATCCGCATCCTTGGCACAGCGTCGACCGCAGACAAGCCAAATTACGGAACAACTTGCGCGATTGCGGCGGATCTGGCATATGCACCGCGCTACCTTCTACTCGACCCACTGTCTCCTTCACTGGCCTCAGTCTCGATCTAGACGCTCTGGCCGACCCGTCGCACTCTGCGGACGGTACTGTAAATAAAGGAGAAATACGGATGGCCAAAGGCACCGTAAAGTGGTTCAACACCACGAAAGGCTACGGCTTCATCGCCCCGGAAACCGGCGGTAAGGACGTTTTCGTTCACATCAGCGCTGTCGAGCGTTCGGGTCTGACCGGCCTGGCGGACAACCAGAAGGTGACTTACGATCTCGCTTCGGGCCGCGATGGCCGCGAAAGCGCCGAGAACATCGCGCTCGTCAACTGACGCGCGTTGGACCCGGGGCCACAGGCGCCGGGTCCTTTTCCGTCACCCGCGACTCTGGGCTTGGCCCAATCACTCAAAATCTGCATAACCAGCCCCGGGGGAAACCAACCGGAGCAGTTGCCATGCGGACGTCTCTCGTTACCCCCTACATCTTCTCTGCTCTTCTGGTGATCGTGTCAGCCAATGCCGGGCTGGTCGAAATGCTGGGCGGACACCCTTTTTGGTCGATTTCGGTCGCCTGGATCGGCGTCCCCATCGGGCTTGCCCTCGCCATCGGGGCGAAAAGCGCCGGCCTTGGCTGGCGCATTAGGGTTATCGTGTTCTTCGTCTGCCTCATCGCGGCCTATGCCGCCGCCTTCTTCGGAAAACAGCAGTTCGCGGCCTCTTTTGCAGAAGACCGCCTGGCGGGTCAGTTCTGGTATTTTGGCTGGATCGCCGCAGCCGCTGCCGCCGCTGCGCTTGTCGCCGCCATCTTCAGCCCCACACGCGCTCATTCCGTCCGGTAAAGCATCGCGGCGGCCGCCTGCCTGACGGCAAGCGTCAATGGCTGCAGGGCCTGTGAACCCACACGCGTCGATTGCCAGTACAGGGGTGTGTCGTATGGGTTCGCAGGGTCAAGGGCCACCAGCCTACCCGCCTTGATCGCATCCCGAACAAGCGGTTCAGGGTTTATGCCCCACCCAATCCCAAGCACCGCCGCCTCCACGAAGCCTCGAGTCGACGGCAGGTAGTGGCAAGGAAGCGCCACGCGCCCTCCCGTCCGCGCCGCTACCCAATCTGACTGCAGCGCATCCTTTTCGTTGAAGACAAGCGCGGGAGCTGCGGAAAACGCTTCCGCAGTCAGCCCCTCCGAAAAGTAACGCTCCGCGAAACCCGGACTGGCTGTTGCGATATAACGAAGCGTGCCAAGCGCCACGCAATCAGCGCCTTGTACGGGTTCCGGCCGCGCGGTCACGGCTGCGGCGACCTCGCCGCGTCGAAGCAGTTCCACCGAATGGTCCTGGTCCTCGACCAGAACCCGGAACAACCGCCGATCATGCCCCGACAAAGCCGGCAGAAACCAAGTGGCCAGGCTGTCGGCATTGACCGCTATCGAAAGCGACAGCCGATCGCCCCCGCCCAGGTCATCGGCCAATTCGGCATCCAGACGCGCCATGCCGCTGGAGTGCAACGCAATCCTCGCGCCCAGAACAGTGGCCTCCGGCGGGCTGGATCGGGTCAGAACCGGCCCGCCCACACGCTCTTCGAGGGCACGAATACGTTGGGACACCGCCGATGGCGTCACCCCCAGGCGCGCGGCGGCGGCCTCGAAACTCCCGGTTTCCAGTATCGCGCTCAATGCGGAAAGCTGAGGATGAAGGAACATTAGATTCTCTTAATCAGGACAATTCAAATGAATTTGACTGATGGAAGCCTTCAGTGCAACAGCCCCCGAATGACCGCCTTCCTTCCCGGCTTCGCGCTAAGCCTCTCTCTCATCCTTGCCATCGGGGCACAGAACGCATTCGTTCTGCGCCAGGGCATCCGCCAAAGCCACGTCGGCGCCGTGGTCCTGACCTGCATAGCCTCCGAAGCCATCCTGATCTTCGCCGGCGTCGCCGGATTCGGCGCATTGACCCGGGCCATGCCTGCGCTCGACGGGATAGCACGCTGGGCAGGCGCTCTCTTCCTTCTGGCCTACGGTGCGCTCAGCCTGCGCCGTGCGCTCACCCAGACCGAAACCCTTGTCGCATCGGGCATGGCGGAGCAGTCCCGCAGTGCGGCGGTCCTGACATGCCTCGCGATCACCTGGCTCAATCCCCATGTCTATCTCGACACGGTCGTTCTGATCGGCGCCGTCGCCTCTCAGTACGACGCCGACCGCTGGTGGTTCGGGGCCGGAGCACTCTCGGCATCCGCCCTGTTCTTTGCCCTCCTCGGTTATGGCGCGGCAACGCTTCAGCCGCTTTTCGCCCGACCGGTCTCGTGGCGAATCCTGGACATCGGCGTCGCACTTCTGATGTGGGCAGTCGCACTCATGCTGATCACCGCTTGAGCCTTGCCCTGCCGCAGCGCATAGAAGGCCCATGGCCGAAATCCCCGCCACCCCTCAGCCAACTCCGAACAATCGCCCCATCGCCGGGGCGCTGTGGATGCTGGCGACCGGTTTCAGCTTCGTCGCCGTCACAGCTATCGTGAAACACGGCGCACAGGACCTGCCGGCAGCGCAATCGGCCTTCCTACGCTACGTTCTCGGCCTCGTCTTCCTGCTCCCCATGATCGGCCCGATGCGCAGGGCACGACTTACCCCCCGGCAGTTGCGCCTCTTCACCATGCGCGGGGCAGCCCATACCATCGGCGTGATCCTCTGGTTCTACGCCATGACCCGGATCACCATCGCCGAAGTGACCGCGATGAACTACATGACGCCGATCTACATTACTCTGGGCGCTGCGGTCTTCCTCGGCGAGCGTCTCGCCGTCCGCCGGATCATCGCGATCCTTCTGGCCTTCGCCGGCGCTCTCATCATCCTGCGCCCCGGCATCCGCGAGATCACGGACGGCCATATCGGGATGATCGGGACGGCCATATTCTTCGCCGTCAGTTACCTGACCGCAAAGCGCATGGCCGACGAGGTCAACGCACTGGTCGTCGTCGGCATGCTCTCGATCACGGTCACGATCGGTCTTGCCCCCTTCGCATTCGCCGTCTGGCGCACACCGACGCCCGAAGAGCTGTTCTGGATGTTCCTCGTCGCGCTATTCGCCACACTGGGGCATTACACGATGACCCGGGCCTTCGCGGTCGCCCCCGTGACCGTCACGCAGCCCATCACCTTCCTTCAACTCCTGTGGTCCGTCCTCCTCGGCGCCCTCTTCTTCGGTGAACCCGCCGACATTTGGGTCATCCTCGGCGGCACCGTTATTCTGGGATCGGCCACCTTCATCACGATCCGCGAAGCGATGCTCAAACGGCGCACGCGATCGTCCGCCGCCAATGGCGAACCGGCGGAATTCGGCTCAGAACCACAAACGAAACCCCAAATTCCCTGAAAATTCGGGCATCCGCACAAGATTTTCACCGGGATTCGCCCTGATTTCGCCCCTTTCTGCGACGAACCTCCGCCTGTCTGATCCAGGAGTCGCCGATGAGCAGCCCGCAATCCGCCACACCGAACGCCGGTTTCCAGAGCCGCCTGAACCGCGTCGCCGAACGCCGCGCCCCGCACGAGGCCGCACACCCGCAGATCGACGTCCTGCCCGACTGGAAAGAGAACGCACGCGGACCGGCGGGAATCGCCGCCGCCGTGCTGACGGGCATCCTTGCGGTCGTGATCGTGCGCATCGCGCGCTTCCATGTCATGGGCGTCGCTCTGGTCAGCGAGAGCCCCGACATCACGCTCGCCGTCGAGACCGGGGCGGCCTTGCTCCTGTCTTTCCTGATCTTTCTCTTCCTGCCCTGGAAAGGCATCCAGTACCGCTTCCTGCAGTTTGGCGGCGTCGCCCTGATGGCGTTGACGATGCACAACATGGTGCACAGCTCGCCCGGCCTGTTCCGCCTCGCCTTCTCGTCCGACTGGACCGACCGTGTGCTTGCCCAGACCGAACCGGGCTCGATGTATGTCCGCGGCCACTCGATTCCGTTCGCCGGGAAGGTCAACGGTGACGACGAAGACGATGCCACGGAACTCGCCACAGCCGAGACCGAGACCGCTCCGGCCGAAGAGGCCGCAGCGTCGGCCGAACCCGTTGCCGCCGCGGCGCCCGAGGCTGCCGCGCCCGAACTGCCGCGTCGCATCCAGATGGGCAAGACCAGCTTCGGAAACTGAATTGACCCTGCCGCTTCGTTAGTGTGCTCTCCACCGTGGACACGGTGGAGCGCCCCCATGACGAAACCCAACATCCTGATCCTGATGGTCGACCAGCTGAACGGGACGCTGTTCCCGGACGGCCCGGCGGATTGGCTTCATGCACCGAACCTGAAGCGCCTCGCCCGGCGTTCGACCCGCTTCGCGAATACCTACACTGCCTCACCGCTTTGCGCGCCCGGCCGTGGCGGCTTCATGTCCTCCATGCTGCCCTCCCGCACCGGCATCTACGACAACGCCGCCGAGTTCCGCGCCGACATCCCAACCTTTGCCCATCACCTTCGCCGCGCCGGCTACCAGACCTGCCTCTCGGGAAAGATGCATTTCGTGGGCCCCGACCAGCTCCACGGCTTCGAGGAACGGCTCACCACCGATATCTACCCCGCCGATTTTGGATGGACGCCCGACTACCGGAAACCGGGCGAACGGATCGACTGGTGGTATCACAACATGGGCTCCGTCACAGGCGCCGGCGTGGCCGAGATCACCAACCAGATGGAATACGACGACGAGGTCGCCCATTTCGCCTCGCAAAAGCTCTACGATCTCGCGCGGGGACAGGACGACCGGCCATGGTGCCTGACCGTCAGCTTCACCCATCCTCACGACCCCTACGTCGCCCGCCGTCGCTACTGGGACCTGTACGAAAAGTGCGAACACCTGACGCCCGAAGTCGCCGCGATGGCCTACGACGACCACGACGCGCATTCCATGCGCATCTTCGACGCCAACGACTGGCGCTCCTACGACATCTCGGACGAGCATATCGTCCGCGCCCGTCGCGGCTATTTCGCCAACATATCCTACCTTGACGACAAGATCGGCGACATCCTTCAAATCCTAGAAGACACGCGCCAGGAGGCCGTCATCGTCTTCGTCTCGGACCACGGCGACATGCTGGGCGAGCGCGGCCTCTGGTTCAAGATGAGCATGTTCGAAGGCTCGGCCCGGGTGCCCCTGATGATCGCGGCGCCGGAACTCGCGCCGGGCCGCATCGACACGCCCGTCTCGACCCTCGATCTTGGCCCGACCCTGGCGGACCTCGCAGGCATCGATCTCTCCGAACTCGCTCCCTGGACAGACGGCACCTCGCTCCTGCCGGTCGCCGGCGGTGCGAGCCGCCCCCCCGTGCCCCTCGAATACGCCGCCGAGGCCTCGATCGCCCCAATTGTCGCGCTCCGCGACGGACCGTGGAAATACATTCGCTGCGCTCCCGACCCCGACCTTCTCTTCAACCTCGACACCGACCCCCGTGAACTGACCAACCTCGCCCCGGACCCGGCCCATGCCGGGACGCTGGCGCGCCTGTCGAAACTCGCAGACACCAGGTGGGATCTCGCCCGTTTCGATGCCGACGTCCGCGCCAGCCAGGCCCGCCGCTGGGTCGTCTACGAGGCGCTTCGCAAGGGCGGCTACTACCCCTGGGACTTCCAGCCGCTGCAAAAGGCATCAGAGCGCTTCATGCGCAATCACATGGACCTCAACGACCTCGAGGAATCTCAGCGCTTTCCGCGCGGCGAATAGCCCCTTCTTTCTGGGCGAAATACGGCAGGGGGCGTGGGGGACAGCGTCCCCCACTTCGCACGAAGTGCCAGAAGGAATGCGCGCAACGCGCGCTCCTCAAAATGTCCTGAACTTCGGCACTTACCCGCCGGGCAGGCTTGCCATACGTTTTGCCGACGATTTCCTGACGCTTCGCCGCACGCCGCGTCAGGAGAGGCGCCTCACCACTTCGTCGGTCAGCGCCTGGAATTCTTCCGACCACGCGCCCTTGCCGCGCTCCATCACGCCCTTGCCGACGCCCATCGTCTCGGGAAAGGCCACCCGATGCCCCAGAACGCTCTCGGCCCGTGACACGCCCAACTCCTTCAGCGCATTGTCCACATCCGTTGCAACCCGCGTCCCGGCCTTGGCGCGGTTCAGCACGACCATGACCTCCGCCTTCTCCCGCGCCGCCATGTCCAGCACCCCTTCGGTCGCCCAGACATCCACCTGGGACGCCGAGACCGGCACGATCACAAGATCGCTCTCCCGGATCGCGGGCTTCAGATCGCTGTCGATCTTCGGCGGTGTGTCGACCAGAACATAATCGAATGTTTTCCGAAGCTTGTCGCACTCATAGGAGACCCCCCAGGCGCTTGCTGTCGAGAACTCCACGCCTGGATCACCGGCTTCCCGGCGCGTCATGAACCAGCGCCCCAGCGATCCCTGGGGGTCCGTGTCCAGAAGCACGACTTTCTTGCCTGACCTCGAAAGGGCAACGGCAAGGTTCGCCGCGATCGTCGTCTTGCCAGCTCCGCCCTTCTGCTGGGCAACCGTGATAACTTTACCGGCCATGATACGCCCCCTTTGCTGCGCCGCAGCATAAACGATGCTGCACAGCAACGCAAACGGGATTGCGCGTCCTGAATCACGCGCTCGGATACCCGATGTGGGTTCGATTGCAGCCAGAGAGGGAACTCAGCGACCTGCCGGAACGGCTGCAATCACCTCGATCTCGACCTTGAACTCAGGTCGCGTGAACCCAGCCACGATGACCAAGGTCGAAGCCGGCAACCGCGCGACATCCGCAAGCCACCTGTCGCGCGCAGCCATATATCCCGCCATGTACGTCCGGTCTGTCACGAAGGCATTAATGCGCACCACGTCGGCGCGGTTGGCGCCCCCCGCCGCGAGAATGGCATCGATGTTGGCGAAACAGATGTCCGCCTGCCCGCCCTCGTCGTCGGGAATCGACCCGTCCGCGGCCAGCCCAAGCTGACCCGAGGTGAAGATCAGGCGATGGCCCTCGGGCACTGAAACCCCATGCGCATAACGCGCGAAGGGCGGCGCAATCTCTTTCGGCTCAAGCATCTCCATGGCCAACTCCCGGGCTGCATCCAGGCGACTCTGCCGCGCCGTCCGCTCTCTCGCAAGCAAGTCCAAAAAGAAAAAGTTGCCCAAAAAGCGTGCGAATCACGCGGAACCGTCTATTTATTGCGCGACCGGAACATCGGCATGCTGAGGCGGTTGGGGAAAATTTGAAGGCGTGCTGCCGTGCCTCACATATGCCTGAAGAAAACAAAACCTGGAGGTGAGGATGTCCAAATTCAATTTTCTGTCCGGAGTCGCGATCGCCGCGCTGACCGGAACCGCCGTGTCTGCCGGCAGCCACCTGACCGAGGTCAGCTTTGGCACGAACTGGGTTGCCCAGGCCGAGCATGGCGGCTTCTATCAGTCCGTTGCGGACGGCACCTACGAAGAGTGCGGCCTCTCGGTAACCATTCTTCCCGGCGGCCCACAGGTCAACAACCGGGCACTGATGCTGGCAGGCCGAATCGACTTTCACATGGGCGGCGACCTTCTGCAGGCCTTCTCCGCCGTGAAGGAAGGCATCCCGGTCGTGTCCGTTGCTGCGATTTTCCAGAAACACCCGCAGGTCATCGTCGCCCACCCGGGCGAGGCTGAAAGCTGGGAGGACCTGAAAGACCTGACGCTTCTGATCGGTGACAACGGCTTCCAGTCCTACTACCAGTGGATGATCGCGGCCCACGGCTTTACTGCCGAGCAGCGTGAGCCCTACACCTTCAACCCCGCGCCGTTCCTGGCCGACAAAAGGAAAGGCATGCAGGGCTATCTCTCGTCCGAACCCTTCCTTGTCGAGAAGGAAGGAGGCTTCAAGCCCAACGTCTTCCTGATCGCAGACGCCGGATACTCGACCTATGCGACCACGATCGAAACCATGCAGCAAACCATCGACGAGCGTCCTGAAGTGGTGAAATGCTTCGTCGAAGGTTCGATCAAGGGCTGGTACAATTATCTCTATGGCGATCCTTCGGCCGCAAACGCGCTGATCCAGGAAGCCAACCCCGAGATGACAGCCGACAAGATCGCTTTCGCCATCGAGAAGATGAAGGAGAACGGAATCGCCGACTCCGGTGACTCGCTGGAACTCGGCATCGGCGTCATCACCGACGCCAAGGTCGAGGACTTCTTCAACAAGATGGTCGATGCCGGCGTCATTGAGGCCGATATCGACTGGAAGGCCGCCTACACGACCGAGTTCGTGGGCAAGGGCCTTGGCATGGACCTCAAGAACTGACTTGAGTACGACTTGAGGGGCTTGGCCGCGACCCATCGCGGCCAAGCCCTCTGCTGCCGGAGCCCGATATGTCACTTCCCATCGACCAGCGGCCGCCGCTTCTGCGGATGAGCCATGTCGAAAAGACCTTCAATGGCGATGTTGTCGCGCTGAAGGATATGCACCTCACCGTTAACGAAGGTGACTTCATGTCGCTTCTTGGCCCGTCCGGTTGCGGCAAGTCCACGGCTCTGCGCCTCATATCCGGACTGATCCATCCGACGCGCGGCAAGATCGAATGGGAAGGCGGACAAGGCGCGAACGACCTTGGCGTCGTGTTTCAGGAACCCACTCTGATGCCTTGGGCCACGGTGGCACAGAACGTTTGGCTGCCCTTTCGCCTCCGCGGCGTCGCCTACAACGAGGTCAAGGACGAGATCCTTCAGGCCCTTAAACTGGTCGGGCTGGAGAAGTTCCAGAACAGCTATCCCCGCGAACTGTCGGGAGGCATGAAGATGCGGGTCTCGATTGCCCGTGCAATGGTGACCAAACCACGCCTCATTCTTATGGACGAACCCTTTGCGGCACTGGACGAGATCACGCGATTCAAACTGAACAATGATCTTCTGGAGCTGAAGGCCGCCATTGGCTGCACCGTCATCTTCGTGACGCACTCCGTCTTCGAAAGCGTGTTTCTCTCGGACCGCATCATCGTCATGGCCGCGCGCCCCGGCCGCGTGATCCACGAACTGCATGTGGATACACCCTACCCCCGGCACGAGGATTTCCGAACCTCTGCCGAGTACGCCACCCATACCCGCGCCGCATCTGATGCGCTGCACGAAGCGATCGGAGAAGCCGCATGAGCGTCGCCGAAACAGCCCCTCCAGGCCCCGTCATCGACGAAGAGGAAGCCGCCCGCGCCCGGCGTGAACGGATCAACCGCGTCGCCAAATGGACGTTGCCGTCCCTGGTGATGGTCCTGTCGATCCTCGGCTGGCATCTCTACGTGACCATCAACGAGATCCCGCATTATATCCTGCCGGGCCCTCTGCTGGTGGCGAAATCTGTCTTCGAAGACTGGTCGCTGCTCTGGCCGGCCATGGTGACGACCTCGCGCCTTACGATCCTCGCCCTTCTCTTCGCCATTATCGGCGGCGTCGCACTCGCCATCGCATTTACCCAGTCGAAATGGGCCGAGATGAGCTTCTTTCCATACGCCGTCATTCTTCAGGTGACGCCCGTGGTCGCGATCGCGCCGCTCCTTCAAATCTATATCGACTCGGCCTTCATCGCCGCGCTTCTCTGCGCCTGGATCGTGGCGTTTTTCCCGATCCTGTCGAACACCACCATCGGCTTGAAAAGCGCGGACCACAATCTTCAGGATCTCTTCACCATCTACGGTGCCACGAGATGGCAACGACTACGGTATCTGGCAGCCCCGTCGGCATTGCCCTACTTTCTCGGCGGCCTGAAAATCGCGGGCGGCCTTGCCCTGATCGGCGCCGTGGTTGCCGAGTTCGTGATCGGCCGCGCGGGCACGGGCCTCGGCCTGGCCTCGACGCTTCTTGAGGCGTCCTACCGCTTCAATTTCGGTCGTCTCTACGCCGCTCTGATCCTGATCTCGACCATGGGCATCGTGATCTTCGCCATCACCTCGACCATCAGTCACCTGATGCTCCGCAAGTGGCACGAAAGTGCCCTGAAGCGCGACTGATGGCACGGTTCGGCGGAACAGACGGGCCGATCCGGCTCAGGAACGTCACGATCCCCGGGTGTTTCATCGGGCAATCTGATGACCTCGTCGTGACCGATCTCACGCTTTGGGGCGACAAGATCAGCGACCGGGGCGGAAAGGACATCGAGATGGACCGGGCGATGGTCCTGCCCTGCTTCGTCGACATGCACACCCATCTCGACAAGGGTCATATCTGGCCGCGGGCCGCGAACCCGGATGGAACCTTCATGGGGGCGTTGACCACGGTCGCGACCGACAGAGCGGCCAACTGGTCCGAGGAAGATGTGCGCGCGCGCATGGAGTTCTCGCTCAAATCCGCCTACGCTCACGGCACACGGGCCGTCCGCACCCATCTCGACTCCCTCGCGCCGCAGGACGAGATCTCCTGGCCGGTCTTCGCCGAACTCCGCGAGAAATGGGCCGGCAGAATCGAACTGCAGGCCTCAAGCCTCATCGGATGCGAGAGCTACGAGTCGATCATAGACAGCTACGCAAGCACTGCCGATATCGTCGCCGCATCGGGCGGCGTGCTGGGGATGGTCACCTATCCCGTCGCGGATCTGCGCTCGCGGGTTCTCGATCTCTTCGAACTTGCCGGCGCACGCGGCCTCGAGGTGGATTTTCACACCGATGAAACCATGGATGCCAGTTCGGAAACGCTGCGCATGATCGCCGAGACCGCGATCGAGATCGGCTGGGACAGGCCCGTTACGGTCGGCCATTGCTGTTCTCTTTCGACCCAGGACGAAGCGCGGGCGCTCGACACGCTCGACCTCGTCGCCAGGGCCGGAATCAACGTGGTCTCTCTGCCCATGTGCAACCTCTATCTGCAGGACAGGCATGCGGCCCGCACGCCCCGCTACCGAGGGATCACCTTGGTGCATGAAATGCGCGCTCGCGGGATAAACGTCAGTTTCGCGTCCGACAACACGCGCGATCCGTTCTACGCCTACGGCGACATGGACATGGTCGAAGTCATGCGACAGGCCACACGGATCGGGCATCTCGACCACTCCGACCCCGACTGGCCTCTTGCCTTCTCGGCAAATCCGGCCCAGGCCTGCTCACTTTCTTTGCCTTCGCTGGCGCCTGGCGCCCCCGCGGACATCATCATCTTCAAGGCGCGCGACTGGACCGAATTCTACTCGCGTCCTCAGTCTGACCGAATGGTGATCCGCGGCGGCAAGATGATCGACACCAGACTTCCGGACTATTCCGAACTCGACCACCTGATGGAACCATGACCATGAAAGACAATGTCGCCGCCGCAAAAGCCGCGCTCTCGCATCTCGACATCGAGGAAAAGGACGTCGCCATCAAGGCCGCAAGCCGCGACTTCTTCTGGTACTCGCCGGTGCTGAAAGCGCGTCTCGACCACGTCACGGCCGACTTCGTGGTCCGCCCACGCTCCGAGGCCGAGGTCATCGAGATCCTGAAGACCTGCTTCGCCCACGACTGCCCCGTGACCACCCGAGGCGCGGGCACCGGGAACTACGGCCAGGCCATGCCGCTCGAAGGCGGCTGCGTCATGCATCTCCGGCACATGGACAAGGTCAAGGAAATCCACCCCGGCCGCGTCATCACCGAACCCGGCGTCCTGCTGAAAGACCTGGACGCGGCGACGAAAAAGCACTCCGGCCAGGAACTCCGCATGTTCAGCAGCACATGGGCGACGGCCACCATCGGCGGCTTCATCGCCGGCGGCTCCGGCGGCGTCGGCTCCTGCACCTGGGGCTCGCTCCGCGATCTCGGGAACATCATCCGCCTCCGCGTCGTGACGATGGAAGCCGAGCCCCGCATCCTCGAATTCCGGGGCGATGAACTGGCCCGCGTCAGCCATGCCTACGGCACGAACGGCATCATCACCGAACTCGAAATGCCGCTGGCACCGGCCTACGACTGGACCGAGATGTTCGTTGCGACGGACGACTTCATGGATGCCGTCCGCTTTGCCGAGGACCTCGCCAATCAGGATGGCATCCTGATGAAGCTCGGCACCGTCTTCGAAGCCCCTATCGCACATGAATACTTCCAGCGCGTGAAGCCTTATGTTCAACCGGGAACGAACATGATCGGCCTGATGATCGCGCCGCATTCCATGGACGGCTTTCTGACCTTCCTCGGTCGCAGGCCGGAGGCCCGCCTGATCTACCGCTCCGACGATAACGACTGGGAGCGGGGGCCCGGTCCCGTGTTCGAATACGGCTGGAACCACACGACTCTCCGCGCCCTCAAGGTCGACCCGTCGATTACTTATCTTCAGGTCCGCTACGGTTTCCCCAACCACAAGGCCCTGATCGAGAAGATGCAGGCCAAGTTCAGCCCGGAGATACTCCAGCACCTCGAAGTCCTGCGCGAAAGCGGAAAGGTCATGTTCGCGGGCCTGACCCTCGTCAAGTTCACCACAGAGGAACGCCTCGACGAGATCATCCGTGCGCACGAAGAGGCCGGCGCAATGATCTTCAACCCGCACCGCTACACACTCGAGGAAGGCGGGCGACAGACCGTCGATGACCGCCAGCTCCGCTTCAAGCGCGAGGCCGACCCGAAAGGTCTTCTGAACCCAGGCAAGATGATCTCCTGGGACGACCCGGACTGGTCCTACGACCGGATGTACGCCTATCCCAAGCTCCAGCCCGCGGAATAAGATGCATTTGACGGAAATGCTCTTTCCTCTTGGCAAAAATACTTCAAGGGGGCTGCGCCCTGCGCAGCGGGGGACGGCGTCCCCCTCCACCGGTCACCGCCGATGAAAGCCCTCGTGCTCTTCGCGCATCCCTGCGAGGAAAGCTTCGGGTCCGCGCTCCACGCGGGGATCGTCGACAGTCTCACGGCCCGGGGATGGGACGTGGATGATTGCGACCTCTACGCCGAAAAGTTCCAGCCGATCCTCACGACTGAAGAGCGCCGCCGCTACCACGAAGTACCCGCCAATATCGAACCCGTGCGAGACTATGTCGAACGCCTGCGCGCCGCCGAGGCGCTGATCTTCTCCTTCCCGGTCTGGAACTTCGGATACCCCGCGATCCTTAAGGGCTTTCTCGACCGCGTATTTCTGCCCGGCGTCTCGTTCAAGCTTGTCGACGGCAAGGTGCGCCCCAACCTCACAAACATCCGCAAGCTCGCGGCCGTGACAACTTACGGCGGTACGCGCCTGCGAGCCTTCGGCGCGGGAGACCCTCCGCGAAAGCACTTCACCCGCGCGGTCTGGCACGTCACCCGGCCGGAAACGATGAAATACCTCGCCCTCTACGACATGAACCGCGCCGATGACGCCCGGCGCGCGGCCTTCCTCGACCGTGTGAAACGCGAGATGGGGGCGCTGTGAAGGCTCTCGTCGTCTATTGCCATCCGCGCGGCGAAAGCTTCACCGCCGCCGTCCGCGACACCGTGCTCGACCGCCTCTCCGCAATGGGCATCGAAACCCGCCTGATCGACCTTTACGCGCGCGGCTTCGACCCGGTTCTGTCGGCCACCGAGCACGAATGCTACGAGAACCACCCCGAGAACTGCGCCCCAGTCCAAAGCGACGTCGATGACCTTCAATGGGCCGACACGCTGATCTTCATCTATCCGACTTGGTGGTATGGCCTTCCAGCCATGCTCAAAGGCTGGCTCGATCGCGTCTTCCTGCCGGAAGTTGCCTTCCTGATGCCGACGCCAGAGCGGAAATCCATCGCCCGCGGGCTCGAGCATATCAAACGTCTCGGTGTCTTTACCACATGCGGCGCGCCCTGGTGGCTGACCACATTCGTCGGTGCGCCTGGAAAACGCACGATCCTGCGCGGTGTCGGCCTGCTTTGCGCGAAGGGCTGTCGCAAAGCCTTCGCAGCGCATTACCTGATGGATAGCTCCACCGATGCTTCCCGAAAAGCCCACCTTGACCGCGTCGCCCGCAAGATGGATCGTTTCCTCAGCTAGCAAGGAGCTCCGCCAATGATCCCCGTTCTCGACTGGTCACGTTTCACCTCCGGCAAAGATCGCGACGGCTTCGTGAAGGACCTCGGCAATGCCTGCCGCGACACGGGCTTCTTCCTCGTCTCGGGCCACGGCATCCCGCAAATCTTGATAAATGATGCTTTCAAGGCCGCCGACGACTTCTTTGCGCTGCCGACCGAGGTCAAGGCCGCCTCCGATATCCGCAAGTCCCGCAACAACCGCGGCTGGTCCGCCGAGGGCACCGAGAATCTCGACGACTCCAAGCCCGACCAGGTCGACCGGAAGGAAGCATTCAACATCGGGCTGGAACTTGCCGACGATGACCCCCGCATGGGACAGCCTTTCCGTGGCCCTAACAACTGGCCAGACCTCCCCGGCTTCCGCGATACAATGCTGGCCTATTTCAATGCGGTTCACCAGCTCGGCATCGACCTGCACCACGCCATTGCCCTCGATCTCGATCTCACCGAGGATTACTTCGATCCGTTCCTCGACGAACCTCTCGCGACGCTCCGCATGTTGCACTACCCCGCAGGCGATCCGGCCCCGGGCACAATCGGCGCGGGCGAGCATACCGACTATGGCTCGATAACCGTCCTGATGGGCGACGGCGAGCCCGGCCTTCAGGTCAAGCCGCGCGGCAAGGACTGGATCGACGTGCCCGCCATTCCAGGCGCCTTCATCATCAACATCGCCGATTGCCTGATGCGCTGGACGAACGACATCTACGTCTCCACGCCGCACCGTGTTCTGGTGCCGAAAAACCAGCGCCGCAGCCTCGCCTTCTTCCTCGACCCGAACCCTGACGCCGTGATCGAAGCGCTTCCAGGCACGGGCGCCGCGAAGTACCCGCCAGTTACCGGCGCCGAATATCTCAAGATGCGCCTCGACGCGACCTACAAGGACAAGGTGACCGCATGACCCGCCGCCTCGACTGGGCCGACTACCGTGCGTCCGAATACGCCGACATCGATCCCGAACAAACCATCGCGATACTTCCGACCGCTGCCATCGAACAGCACGGCCCCCATCTGCCTGTGGGCGTCGATACGATGATTGCCGAAGGCATGCTGGCGGAATTGCGGCGGCAGTGCCCGGACGATCTCGATATCCGCATCTTGCCAGTTCAGGCCGTCGGCAAGTCCAACGAACACCTGTTTGCCAAAGGCACGCTGACCTACACCGCCGAAACGGCCCTTCGCGCATGGACCGAGATCGGACTGTCGGTCGCCCGCGCAGGCGTGCGGAAGATCGTCATCGTCAACAGTCACGGCGGCAACCTCGATCTCGTATCGATCCTCAGCCGCGAATTGCGCGTGCGCGCCGGGATGCTGGCCATAAAGTGCCAGTGGGGCGGCTTTGGCGCTCCCGAAGGTCTCTACACGGAGCGAGAGGTAAAATTCGGAATTCACGGAGGCGATCGCGAGACTTCGCTGATGCTCCATTTCCGACCCGAAACGGTGGATATGACCAAGGCTCGCGATTTCGTCTCTTCAGCCGAAGCAACACCGATCCCACCCATCGGCCCGCTCTCCTACGGTTGGATCGCAACCGATCTCAGCGCTGATGGCACTGTGGGCGAAGCGCATCTGGCGACCGCAACCAAAGGCAAGGTGACCTGCGAGCACCAGGTCGAGGGTTTCATCGATCTGCTGCGCAAGGTGAAAGCTCAAAAACTGAGCATGTTTAGGCCGGTTTCCGCCGACTATACTTAAGAACAATTCAATCGTTTGTTGACTTGGTTTTTATTTGCCAGTGCTATCGAGGGAACGGAAAAACCGTTTTCGGGGCAACGACCCTAAGGAGAGGTACATGGCAGTCGGAGCAGTGGCGTTAAGCTTTTCAGCGGCAGTGATCGGATCGGCATTCCTGATCTATTTGAACGGGTTGGGCCTTTGGCAAGGCGTGGCAACCTACTCCGCCTTCGGGTTGGTTGCTCTCACGGCGATCCTGTCCGTGGCGGCGATCGGCCTTGAGGCCGGCGAAAACTAGGTTGCCCGGACAACCCGGGGCAAAGCGGACCGGTCTCAGGCGGAATAGTCCGCAACCCGGTCCCGGAATTTCTCGAAAAACTGCGCGGCCAGTTTCTTGGACGTGGACTGCACCAGCCGACTACCCAGCTGAGCCAGCTTGCCGCCGATATCGGCCTTCGCCTCATACCGCAACAAGGTCTCTTGACCACGGTCTTCCAGAACCACGTCGGCACCTCCTTTTGCAAATCCGGCAGCGCCGCCACTTCCCTTTCCCGACAGCGAAAACCTCTCTGGAGCGCCCGCCGGATCCAGCGTGACTTGGCCCGCGAACCGTGCCTTGACGGGACCGACCTTCAGCACGACCTTCGCCTCCAGTTCGTTATCCCCGGTTCGCTCCAATTCTTCGCAGCCGGGGATGCAGTCCTTCAGAACATCCGTGTCATTCAGCGCCGCATAAACGATGTCACGAGGCGCTGGAATAAGGATTTCGTCACTCAGGTCCATAGTCGGTCTCCTTTCTGTCAGCTCACCAGAGCCGGACAGCTCTGCGGATTCATCTGCCGGCGCTCAGGCAAGCCCCAGCTTCTCGGCCATACCGATACGCTGCATCTTGCCCGTCGCGCCCTTCGGAATTTCATCCAGTATGACGACCTTCCGCGGCACCTTGAAATCCGCCATGCGCTCGGCGGCGAAAGCCCGGATGTCCTGTTCGGAGGCGTTTTCGCCATCCCTTAGGACCACCGCCGCACCAACCTCTTCGCCCAGCTTTGCATGGGGAATCGCAAAGGCAACGCACTGGGCGATCGCGGGATGGTCCATCAGAACCTCGTCCACCTCCAGCGGGCTGATCTTTTCTCCGCCCCGGTTGATGATCTCCTTGAGACGACCTGTCAGCCTCAGGTACCCTTCGCCGTCGAAGGCACCCTGGTCGCCAGTCCGGAACCACCGCTGCCCTTCGGCCTCGAAGAAGCTCTTGGCGTTGGCCTCAGGATTGCCCTCGTAGCCCGGGGTGACGTTCGGCCCCGAGATCACGACTTCGCCGGTGCCGCCGATCAAACGGTCCTCGATCTCGTGCGCGATGCGCACCTTTGGCCCGGCCTCGACACCCACCGAGCCCGGCTTCTGCGCACGAGGCGGCAGCGGGTTGGAGCACATCTGGTGCGCGGCCTCGGTCATACCATAACCCTCGATGACCGGGGCGCCGAAGGTTTCGGCAAGAGCTTCGAAGACCTGCGGCGGCAGCGACGCCGACGAAGACCGAAGGAATCTCAGCGGCACATCCGCAATCACCTCGGCATTTCTTCCCGCCCGGCTCAGGATCGCCTGATGCATCGTCGGCACGGCGGTATACCACGTCGGCCGCGCCTCGTTCATCCAGCCGAAGAAGCGCAATGCATCGAACCCGGGCGCGCACCAGATCGATGCGCCTGCCGCAAGCGAGGCCGAGACCGCCGCGACCAGACCGTGGATATGGAACAAGGGCATGACGTTCAGGCATCTGTCCGAAGACGACAGTTCCAGCGAGCCGCGAATATTCTGAGCCGATGCCGCAACGTTCGACTGCAGCAGGGGAACGATCTTGGGTCTCGAGGTAGTGCCGGAAGTATGGAGGATAAGCGCCACATCATCGGGCCCCGGCTCGCCCTCGGCCACCGCCGACGCAGGGCCGCTCAGACGAAACGATCCAGCCGGCGCGCCATCATCGACGGACAAGCGCAGAACCGACAGCCCAAACCGCTCGGCAGCAGCCAGAGCTGGCCCGTCATAGTCCTCGCCGACAACGATCGCCTTCGCCTTCAGGTCCTCGAGATAGAACGCGAACTCGTCCTCGCGATAGGCAGGGTTCAACGGTGCAGTCACCGCCGCCTGCGCGATGGTGACGAAGGCTGCAGCCATCTCCGGTCCGTTCGGCAGAACAATCGCGACCCGATCGGAAGGCCCGATTCCAAAACTGTTCAGAGCCGCCCGAACATCAGACGCCAGCGCCCGCAGGCCGCCATAGGTCAACCAGTCGCGTCCAGGCGCTCCAAGTGCCGGGGCATCCGCCGGATGGTCTTTGATCAGTTCGGCAAGTGTTGCTGCCATGTCGTCCTCCCTCGTTCCGGAAACGACTTATCCCGCATCCGATGCCAAGGCAAACGTCACGGCTGGCTCGCAACAAAAACGCCGGGCCCGATGAGCCCGGCGCCAGAATTTCAGGCGGTTACGACCGTCAGGCCACCACCTCGTAGCCCGCCTTCGTCATGACCCGCATCAGTTCGGCATGACCGATCTCGGCCATTTTCACCGGCGGCGCCTTGACCGGATCCTGCTCGGCTTCGACCACGAACCAGCCCTCGTAACCGTAATCGGCAAGCCGCTGGACGATTGCCTCGAAATCCAGCGATCCATCGCCCGGTACCGTGAAAGCACCCTTGATCACGGCATCAAGGAAACTCTCCTTCGACCAATCCAGCCCGTCCACCACGGATTGCCGGATGTCCTTGGTGTGCACATGGGTGATCCGGGCGTGATACTTGTCGATCGCCGCCAAGGGATCGCCCCCGGCAAACGCAAGGTGACCCGCATCCAGAAGCAGGGGAATCCCCTCCCCCGAGGCCGCCATGAAGGCATCCAGCTCATGCTCGAACTGCACGACCGCAGCCATATGGTGATGATAGGCAAGCGGCATACCCTGCTCGGCGCACCACTCACCGAACTCCGTCAGACGGCGGCCATAAGCCTTCATTTCTTCGTCGCCGAGAACGGCCTTTCGGTCCAGGGGTGTATTGCGCTGCCCCTGGATAGACCGGCCGACTTCGCCATAAACGATGCAAGGCGCGTCGACGGCCTTGAAAAGCTCGATCATGGGCTGGATGCGGTCCTTGTTGACCGACAATTCCTCGTCCACCAGCGTTCCCGAGAACCAGCCTCCGCACAACGTGACGTCGGCCGCGCGCAGGATGGGCAGCATCTCGTCGGGGTCGGTCGGAAAACGCTGCCCCAACTCCATACCGGTGAACCCGGCTGCCCGGGATTGCCGCAGGCATTCTTCCAGGCTCACATCGTCCGACAATTCGGGAAGATCGTCGTTCCACCAGGCGATGGGCGACATACCAAGTTTGGCTTTCATTTGCGTTACACTCCGACGCGCTGTTTCTTGCGGATATCTTCCTGATGGGCGCGGGCCTCGTTCACCGTCTTGCGGTCAGAAACCTCCGGCACGCCCACATCCCAGTCGGCATCTCCGGGAACCCAGCTATAGGCATCCGTGACGATGGACAAGACGGTCGTGCGGTCGGTTGTCTTGGCCCATTCCAGCGCGGCTTCCAGATCGGCCAGGCTTTCGCAATGCCGCGCTTCGGCGCCCATCGCGCGGGCATGTCCGGCGAAATCGACATGCAGCGGTTCGCCCCCGCCCTTGACCCGGCAATCCTTCAGCAGGTTGTTGAACCCCGGAGTGCCCTTGAACTGCTGCAGCCTGTTGATAACGGCAAAGCCGCCATTGTCGCAGATGACCACGATCATCTTGTGACCAGTCAGAACAGTCGAATAGATGTCCGAGTTCATCATCAGATACGAGCCGTCTCCGACCATGACAAATACCTCGCGTTCGCCCTTCCCGGCCATCGCGTTGCCCCAGCCACCGGCCACCTCGTAGCCCATGCACGAGAAACCGAACTCCAGATCGAAGGTATTCGGGTTCTTCACCCGCCAGCCCTTAGCAACTTCACCGGGCAGGCCACCTGCGGCGGTCAGCATGTGGTCATTCTCGCCCGCGGCCTCGTTCACCTTCGCAACGACCTGGGCATAGGTAGGCACCGGTGCGTTGGTGGGCGCCTGGTGCTCGTCCAGCAGCCGGTTCCAATCCGCGAACAGAGCTTTCGCGTGCTCCATATGCGACGCCGGAAGCGACCAATCGCCAAGCGCACCGTCCAGTTCGTTCACGCCCTCCAAGGCGTCTCCAACGACGGCAACGGCCCGGTGCTTGGTTGCATCCCAGCGTGCCGCGTTGATGGAGATGAACCTCGCGTCCTTGGCAAATGCAGTCCACGAGCCGGTCGTGAAGTCCTGAAGCCGGGTTCCTATAGCAACGACGACATCCGCTTTTTCTGCCAGTTCATTGGCGCTGGTGGAACCGATGATACCGATCGGACCGGCATGGACAGGGTGATCGTGGGTCAGCGACCCTTTGCCGGCAATCGTCTCGACAACCGGAATCCCGCGCTTTGCAGCGAAGGCAGCAACGGCCGCTTCAGCACCCGAATACCGCACCCCGCCCCCGGCGATGATCACCGGTGCCTTGGCCGTCTTCAGAACCGCGGCGGCCTCCTCGACGGCAGTCCGGTCGGGCCGGGGACGCGGAATACGCCACACCTTCGGCTCGAAGAACGCGTCTGGATAGTCGAACGCCAGTTCCTGCGTGTCCTGCGGCAGCGCGATGAAGGCCGGGCCGCAATCGGCAGGGTCCAGCATCGCGGCAATCGCCTGCGGAAAACTCGCCATCAACTGGGCCGGGTGGGTGATGCGATCCCAGTACCGGGACACGGCCTTGAACGAATCGTTCACCGTGATCGTCGGATTTCCGAAATGCTCCACCTGCTGCAGCACAGGATCGGGCAAACGGTTTGTAAACGTATCGCCCGCCAGAAGCAGAACGGGCAGACGGTTCGCATGGGCAAGCCCCGCTGCCGTCACCATGTTCAGTGCCCCCGGTCCGATCGACGACGTGGCCACCATAAGCTGCCGCCGCCTCATCGCTTTCGCGTAACCGATCGCGGCAAGCGCCATGGATTGCTCGTTCTGGCCCCGCCACGTCGGCAGTTGATCCTGAACCGCCTCCAGCGCCTCGGACAGACACGTCACGTTGCCATGTCCGAAAATGCCGAAGACGCCGGCAAAAAGTGGTACGCGCTCACCGTCGATCTCGGTGAACTGGTTGCAGAGGTACCGCACCACGGCTTGAGCCATGGTCAGGCGTTGAGTTCCCTGAGCCATCGTGAATCCTCCCTTTTGTACTGACATTGTTTATTGACACGCAGCCCGTCTTGCAACGATTATTGCGGCCGGGAGGAAACTGCACCAAACAATTCGCGCCCTTTGCAGCGCAGTCGCCTGGCGGGAAGTCCGGGCAAAGCCGCAACGGCAAGCGCGATGGGCCGGAATTCACGCGGCGGAAAAACGCATGTACGAAGACTACGGACTATTTATCGACGGGAAATGGCGCCCGGCCACTGATGGCGCGACGACCGATGTCCTCAGCCCTGTGACGGAGCAGGCGATAGGAAAAGCGCCCAGCGCTAGCGCTGCCGATACGCAAGCCGCGCTCGATGCCGCCGAGCGGGGGCTCGCCACATGGCGCAAACTCCCCGCCTTTGACCGAGCCGACGCGCTCCACCGCATCGCCGACGCGATGCTGGCCTCTGCCGAAAGGGCCGCCCGCATCATCTCGACCGAGACTGGTCGTCCGCTGGCGCAGTCCCAGCGTGAATGGGTACTGTCGACAGACCAGTTCCGCTGGCATGCGGAAGAGGCACGCCGAATCTATGGCCGGATCGTCGAAAGCCGCGCGCCCGGCGGACGGTTCGAGGTCCATCACCAGCCCATGGGGGTGGTCGCCGCGTTCACCGCATGGAACTTCCCTGCAGCGCTTCCCTCACGCAAGATCGCTCCGGCCCTGGCGGCAGGATGCTCGATCATCGTCCGACCCTCCAGCCAGACACCCGGCAGCGCGATGATCCTGTTCGAATGCCTCAGGGCGGGCAACCTGCCCGACGGAACGGTCGGCCTTCTGATCGGCTCGACCGCGAACACATATGGCCCGCTGATGGCCTCCAAGGCGGTCCGCAAGGTCTCGCTTACCGGCTCGACCCGGGTCGGTCAGCAGATGATCCGCGATGCGGCCGACACGATGAAGAAGGTCTCGATGGAGCTGGGCGGCAACGCGCCCTGCATCATCCATGACGATGCCGATCTCGACAAAGCACTCGACATACTTGTCCCGACCAAATTCGCCAACTGCGGGCAGGTCTGCGTCACCCCAGATCGCTTCTTTGTCCACGAAAGCCGCCATGACGATTTCGTCGAAGGCTTCGTCAGTCGCGCCAGAAAAATCGTCCTCGGTAACGGCCTCGACGAGGGCGTGACAATGGGCCCTCTCATCAACGCCCGGCGCCTGCAGGAGGTGGAGAGTGTCGTCGCCGAAGCAGTCCGCGACGGCGCGACATTGGCGACAGGCGGCAAGCGCGCGAGCGGCTTCAACGCAGGGCATTTCTATGAGCCAACCGTCATGACCTCGGTCACCGATGGCATGCGTGTCATGGCGGACGAGAACTTCGGACCCGTGGCCGCCATTACAACTTTCCGGTCAGACGACGAGGTGATCGAGCGCGCAAACGCCACCGACATGGGGCTGGCCGCCTATGCCTTCACCACGTCCCAGGCGCGTGCGCGTCAGGCTGTATCCGAACTGAAATCGGGGATGGTCGGTATTAACTCCGTCGCACTCGCGGCCGCCGAAGCGCCATTTGGAGGAACCGGTTTCTCGGGAATGGGACGCGAAGGCGGCATTGAAGCCATTCGCGATTACCTTGATACGAAGATGGCCCAGGTCGCCGTCTGAAAGGAACAAAAATGCCAAATGCCCTGAGAGAGAAATGGAATGCCGGAACACCGACGATCAACGGCTGGTGCTCCATCGGCAGCTCTTTCGCCGCCGAGATCATGGCTTCGCAAGGCTTCGACTCCGTCACGGTCGATGTTCAGCACGGCGCGCTGGACTACGGCGCAGCCTTGCCGATGATCCAGGCCATCGGCGGCAGGCGTATGCTCCCGATGGCGCGAGTGCCGTGGCGCGAACCCGGGATCATCATGAAAATGCTGGATGCCGGCGCGATGGGGATCATCTGCCCGATGATCAACACCCGCGCCGAAGCCCAGGAATTCGTCAGCTACATGCGCTATCCCCCGCTCGGTCAGCGCAGCTTCGGCCCGACTCGCGCCGCGTTCGGACACCCGGGATATAACGTGAAGGACGCCAACCAGGACGTCCTCGCCCTTGCCATGATCGAAACCGCCTCCGGCGTGGCGAATCTCGACGAGATCGCCGCTACTCCAGGCCTCGACGGCCTCTACGTGGGACCGGCAGATCTGACGCTTGGCGTGACCAATGGACGGCTCGCTCCGGGCTTCGATCGGACCGAAGACGAAATGGTCGAGGTGATCAAGCGGATCGCGGCCGCCGCAAAGGCTAACGGCATAGGCGCGGTACTGCACTGCGGCTCACCCGAATATGCCGCGAAAGCGATCGGCTGGGGCTACAATATGGTGACAGTCTCGGGCGATGTCCGGCTGTTGGCAACCGCCGCCGCCGACACGGTCAGCCGATTCCGCCAACTCACGGGCACGGACGGCGCAACGGGAGAGAAAGGCGCGTACTGATGGCACATGTCCTCGTTGTCGGATCGCTGCACCCAAGCGCGATAGCCATGCTCGACGCCGCCGAGGGCATCACCTACGAACTGACCGATGGAACGACCGAAGACTGCTATGCTCACCGCATCGGCGATGCCGATGTCCTGCTGATCCGGACGCAGCCCTTCACGGCGGATACAATCGCAAAGGCCGCGAAACTTCGCTTCGTCTCCCGTCACGGCGTCGGATACGACTCCGTCGACCTGCCCGCCCTCACCAGCCGGGGTATCCCGCTTTCCATCGTCGGCGACATCAATTCGGGCGGCGTAGCTGAACACGCCGTGATGTTGATGCTGGCAAGCGTAAAACTGGCGCTTCGCGCCGATGCGGCGGTACGCAAGGGTCCGTGGGAGTGGCGGAACACCCTCGAGGCAGGCGAAATCACCGGCAAGAACCTCCTGATCCTCGGTTACGGCCGGATCGGACAGCGGCTTGCCAGGTTGACCGTCGGGTTCGACATGACGATCCGGGCATACGATCCTTATCTGTCTGCAAAAGGCTGGCCCGCAGGCGATGTCGCGCCGGTGGCGTCGCTGGAAGACGGCCTCGCCTGGGCCGATATCGTCTCAATCCACGCCCCGAAGCCGGAGAAACCGCTGATCGGTGCCCGAGAACTCGCTGCAATGAAATCGACAGCGGTCATCGTGAACACCTCCCGAGGCGGTATTGTCGATGAGCACGCTCTCGCGGACGCATTGCGCACCGGCCAGATCCGCGCGGCCGGCATGGATGTCTTCGAGCCCGAACCGCCACTGTCCGATAACCCTCTCTTCGGGCTCGACAATGTGCTTCTGTCCCCGCATATCGCGGGCCTGACCCACGAAGGCAGCGAACGGCTGGGCATTCATTCTGTCCAGAACGTACTTGATTTCCTTGCCGGGAAACTCGACCCGGCACTCGTCGTCAACGGAGTTTCACTCGATGGCTAAACCGCCGCTTCGCGTCGGCCTGATCGGCACAGGCTTCATGGGGAAGGCCCATATCTTCGGCTATACGACCGCGGCCCGCGTCTTCGACCTGCCGCGCAATATCGTTCTCGACACAGTCGCAGATATCACCGACGAAGCCGCCCGGGCCGCCGCAACCCGGTATGGCTTCGAAAAAGCCACCAGCGACTGGCGCACGATCGTCGAAGACCCCAACATCGATGTGGTGAACATCACCGCGCCGAACGCCCTGCACAAAGAGATGTCCATGGCCGCGATCGCGGCGGGCAAGCATGTCTACTGCGAAAAGCCTCTGGCTCCGCTGGCGATCGACGCCTCCGAAATGACCGAGGCCGCCGAAGCCGCAGGCGTCAAGACGCAGGTCGGGTTCAACTACATTTGCAACCCCGTCTTCGGGCTGGCCCGCGAAATGATCCGCTCGGGCGAACTGGGCGAGATCCGCGCCTATCGCGGATATCACGCCGAAGACTACATGACGGATGAAACCGCTCCTTTCACATTCCGCCATGATCCACAGGGCGGCGGAGCCTTTGCCGATCTGGGCAGCCACACGCTTGCCACCGCCGAATACCTGCTCGGCCCGATCACCCGCGTGATGGGGGATACCGTCAACGTCATCGGCGAACGTCCCGACGGCAAGGGCGGCATCCGAAAAGTCGAGGTCGACGATGTCGGTCGTGCATTCCTGCGGTTCCAGAGCGGGGCCACCGGCTCGGTCGAAGCAAGCTGGATCGCCACCGGGCAGAAGATGAGTCACGATTTCGAGGTCTACGGCTCCCGAGGAGGTCTGACCTTCTCCGGCGAGCGACTGAACGAACTCAGATTCTACCCGGTTTCTGCCATTCCCGGACGCGATGGTTTCCGCACCATTCTCGCAGGACCCAACCATCCGCCGTATGGAGAATTCTGCGTCGCCCCCGGCCACCAACTGGGCTTCAACGACCTGAAAGCCATTGAAGTAGCCGGCTATGTCGGTGCGATCGCCGGACTGCATGATGAACCATTCAATTTCCGCGCTGGCTGGCGTATCCAGTCGCTTGTCGAAACGGTGCACCGTTCGTCGCAACAGGAGCGCTGGCTGGACACATGATGGAACCCCCCGCCGACTACGAGGATCTGATCCGCATCATCCACGAACGCTATGACGGGATGAGCAAGACGCACCAGCGGATCGGGGAATACCTGACGCAGAACCCGAACGACGTTGCAGTGATGTCCGTGAACGCCATCGCGGACACCTGCGGCATCCATGCCTCCAGCTTCGTGCGCTTTGCTCAGTCCCTCGGTTATTCGGGGTTCAAGGATCTCCAGACACTGTTCCAGAAGCGGCTCTCGACCGCGGCGCCGGGTTTCGCGGCACGCCTGCGCGCGCTGGAAGCTGAGCTGACCGGCGATCAGGGCGACAAGCAATCCAACATCCTCGGCGAGCTGGTTGTCCGCGACGTCGCCTCGCTGCAGGATCTGATGACATCCACGCCGCCGGACCAGATCGACAAGGCGGTCAGGATGATGGACAAGGCACAGACGATCTACCTGATCGGCCAGCTCCGCTCCTCGCCCCTCGTATTCCTCTTGCACTACGTGCTGACGATGATCGGGAAACCCTGCGTTCTCCTCGACGAAGCCGGCGGCCTTGCCACGCACCGCGCGAAACTGATCACGAAGAAGGACCTGCTCTTCGCTGTCTCCTTCCGCTTCTACGCGACAGAAGTCGTGACCATTACCGAGGAAACCAAGAAGCGCGACGTACCGATCCTGGCCATCACAGATTCAACGCTGTCACCGCTGGCCAAGTCCGCGGATCTCATCTTCTCCATCCCCGAGCACGCCTACACCTTCTCTCGTTCGCTGGCTGCACCGATGTGCTTGGCCCAGGCGTTGGCCGTTGCGCTCGCAGCGCGCATGCAGCGTGACAGCGATCCGCGAATTCCGACGGTGACCCAGCCTTAAAGAACCAGACGCCGGTCGGTTCTGGGCAGCACACGAACACAGGCTTGATCCGGGTGGTTGTCACGGTTCGGGGTGTCCACGCGCTGCGGTTGGCCCGTCTTCGCGGCCGCCTCGATCGCCAGCAGGGCACGTACGTCCGCCAGCCCTTCCTCGCCGTCGGGAACAGGACGCTTGCCGCTCAGGATGCAATCCGAGAAATAGGCCGTCTGCCCGGCAAAATGGTCCGTTTCCGGCACATCGATCTCACGGCGCTCCCGTCCCTTCGACACCCAGATCCGCGGATTGAAGTGCAAGTCATAACATTGCTCCACGGTGATTTCGCCCTCGGTCCCGATGATCCGGTAGGTGTCCGTATCGTCGGACTCGAAGCTGATGATGAACTGCGCAAGTCGGTCCTTCGGAAATCGCATGGTCACCGCCATCGAACCTTCCACCTCGCGGAACCGCGGGTCTCCGTTTCCGTGGACCTTCATCGCAGTCACCTCGACAGGCTCCGAACCCAGGCAATGCCGCGCCGCGTTCAGGCAATACACCCCGATATCCTGCAGCGGGCCGCCCCAGTGCTTGGCAAGCAGCCGATGGTTCTCCGGCGCCGACTGGAACGAGAAGGTTGAGGCGAACAGCTTCGGCTCGCCGATCTCGCCCGACCGGATCAGATCCAGCACCTTCACCGTGCCCGGCTCCGAGTGCAGCCGGTAGGCCGTCATAAGCAGCGTGCCGTTCTCTTCGGCCGCACGGATCATCGCCTCGCACTCGGCAACCGACACCGCCAGCGGCTTCTCGACCAGCGCATGCTTGCCCGCTCTTGCAGCACGGATCGAATAGTCCGCATGCATCGAGTTCGGCAGGGCAATGTAGACCGCGTCGACAATGTCCTCCGCCAGCATCCGATCATAGTCGTCGTAGCCGAAGACATGCGGAATGTCGTGAAACTCCGCCAACTGGCGCGCCACCTCGCCGCTGCCAGAGACGATCGCGGTCACCTCGGAATTCGGCGTCGCATGAATGGATGGCAGGAAAGCTTCCTGGCTGATCCACCCGGCGCCAACGACGGCATATCTGACCCTCTGCATCATCATACTCCCAAGGGTTCGGCCGGTGCCGGTGCCTGACCGTCGTATCCGCCCCAGACCGACTGGTCGAACTGGATGACCGAGCCCGTCATCATCCCGCTGTCATCGGACGCAAGGAATGCCACCGCCCGCGCCACCTCCGCCGGGTCCAGAAGCCGGCCGAAGGGTAACGTCGCCGCGACACGGTCGATGAAGTCGGGATCGCCCTGCTCCTCTTCCTGGATCTTGCGCTCATGGTCCGAGTTCATCCAGCCGATATCCAACTGGTTCACGCGGATCCTGTTGCGCATCAGCGCATAGCCCGCATGCCGGGTCAGTGTCGAAAGGGCACCCTTCGACGTGGAATACGGCGCAAGAAATGGCTGCCCGGCGCGGCTCGAAGTCGACCCGATATTCACGATGCTGCCTTCGGCACCCTCCCGGATCATCAGCTTGATCGCTCCCTGCATCAGGAAGAATGGCGCGCGCACGTTGACGGCCATCATCCGGTCGAACAGGTCGGGCGTCGTGTTCAGCATGTTGCCCCGATCCGTCAGCCCGGCGGCATTCACCAAAACATCGATACGACCGAAATCCCGGTCGGCGGCCGCGATGATTGCCGCACAGTCATCCAGCGACTCGAGATCCGCCTGAACGAAAGTGACCGGCGTCCCGTACGCCTCGGTGATGGAGGCAGCTACCGCTTCGCCTTTCGCCGCACCACGGCCGCATGTCACGATACCTGCGGCACCGGCCGAGGCAAAGTTCCTCGCGATTGCAGCCCCTAAGCCCTGCGTGCTGCCCGTGACGACAGCGATCTTTCCATCAAGTCTGTTCATGACACCCTCCCTTGGCCGGCATAAGCCGACATGAACCTATAATTGCGATACAGTCAAATCCGCAATTTTGATTGCAGCAACTTCCGCGAATACCCGACGGCAAAAATGCCGCCTCGTCAGGGCCCGGCCGCTGAAAACGTCCGGACCCGGCACTGTCCCAAGGATCAGTGAACCCTGTGCGTGCGGTCGTTTCTGTCCTCTGCGCTCTCTTCCTCGGCAAGAGCCAGACCATCGGCGACCATGTCGAGAATATCGGAAGACGGAACGCCGGCGCGCGCCAGATTGGCAACCATCTCCACGATGAACCGATCGGTCAGGCAATCCACGCAGATGCCTCTTTGCTGCGCACGGTGCCCAAGACGCGCCATTTCCTCTTCGATGAAATCTTCGAAGCCCGGTTGTCCCTCGTGAATGGGTTCGTCCTGCATCGTTTCTCCTATTCTGACCATCACAGGCTCAGACGCCCGTGCCGGGCCCCTCATGAAGCCAAAGAGTCTCTTCAGCCGGTCCCGGAATGTAACGGCAACAATATGAATGCATTGCGCTACGATCCAGTGTCGACTTTCGATCGCGAAAGACGGCTTCCACCCAGTACCGCAACAGGACACCTGGCCGCGGCGAACAGCCGCCGGAGATCATCCGCGCTCTTGAATGGACCAGATTCCAGATCGACAACTACCGCACAGGCATAGCTTCGGTCTACGCGGGAAACGATATCGTCCTTTTCGGCCTGGCTCTCTTTTCGCATGGCGACAACCGACGTGGAGGTCGCACGCGCCAACGCTTCGGCAAGACTTCGCGACGCCTCCGATGGCCCGTGCTCGGCCTCAAGCAACAGCACCTTCCCGCTGCGCCGAAGCATGCGACGCTGCCCCAGTAACAGGATGTCGTTACCCGCCACTGCAGCGCATGCAGCACTGACGAGTTCCCCTCGAGACACCTCGCAGGCCCAGTCGGTATCAAGCGCCGCCGCAAGGCTGGCAAGCCGCGCACCCAGCAGGTTTGCGTCACCCCGTGCAATGCGCCGCAGCCTGTCCGGGGACGGCACAGCAAGAACGGCGCCGCTCGTCGAGACAAGCCTTTGATCACGGCTTGTCCAGAACGGCGTTCCGTCCGGCTCGATGATAAGACCTCTCGGCTTTGCCGGCCCCCACTCGAGTATCGTTCGACAGAAAGAAAGAGCAGCTTCCGCACCGCCAAGACTTTCGGCGGCAATGACCAGCTTTCGATCCCTAGCGTTCGCCGCGCTCACGTGTGCTCTCCCGCTTCAGGTGCAGGACCACGTGACGCGAACGATTTCCGGACCTGTGCGAATTCGCGAAGCCGGGCCTCCACAAGCTTGTTCACGCTCCCATCCGGGAAATTTCCATCCGCCCCCCGCTTGCCGGCCGGAACCCCGGTCAGAAGTTCGACGGCCTCGTCGACAGTCGAAACCGGAATGATTCCGAACCGCCCGGCCGCCACCGCTTCCATCACACGATCCCGCAGCATCAGGTGATCCACGTTCGCCGCAGGGATAATCACCGCCTGCGCGCCGGTCAGACCCCGCTCGGCGCAAATGTCGAAGAACCCTTCGATCTTCTCGTTCACCCCACCAATCGCCTGAACTTCGCCAAGCTGGTTCACCGACCCGGTCATGGCCATGTCCTGACGCACATCCTTTTGCGACAAGGCCGACAGAAGGGCGACAAGCTCCGCGCAGGACGCGCTGTCGCCTTCGATGCCGCCGTAGCTTTGTTCGAACACCAGGCTCGCATGAAGCGAGAACGGCACGTCAAGCGCGTATGTCGACGTCAGGTAGCCGGACAGGATCATGACGCCCTTGGAATGCAGCGGGCCGCCCAGTTCCACCTCGCGCTCGATATCGATCAGCTTGCCGGTCCCCATCCTGACACGCGCGGTGATGCGCGAGGGCCGGCCAAACCGGAAGCCACCCATTTCGTGAACTGAAAGGCCATTGATCTGGCCAACCTTCCGGCCTTCGGTGTCGATCATGACCGTCCGACGCGCAATGCTCTCTTGCACCCGGTCGCGGACACGGGAGGCGCGTCTGTCCTGCTCTTCCACCGCGCGCTCGATATCCTGCCGCCGCACTTCGGCGACAGACTCGGCACGGGCGTAATGTTCCGCTTCCCTCAGGATATCGGTAACCGGACTCAGCCTCAGCGATAGCTTCGTCGCATCCTCCGCAATCCGCGTGGCTTCATCCAGAAGACGTGCCAGCGCATCGTCGGCAAGCGGCAGCAACTCTTCCTTTTCTGCATAGTGCCTCAGAAGAAGCGACATCCCGGCAAGGGTCTCGTCGTTTCGGACCACGGACTCCTCGAAGTCCGCCTGAACCTTGAACAGCTCCTGGAAATCGGGATCCAGCATCACCAGGAGTTCGTGAAGAAAACGATCGCCGACAAGAACCACCCTGACATCCAGCGGAATCGAATCCGGCTCCAGAGAGGTGGTCGAAAACAGGCTCATGCGCTCGGCCAGCGACGTGATCTTGATCGCGCGTTCCTTGATGCTGCGCTTGAGAGCATCCCACGCGTATGGCTCGCTCAGTACCCGGCGCGCATCCAGCACCAGGTAACCGCCATTCGCCCGATGCAGCGCACCCGGACGGATCAGCGTGAAGTCCGTCACCAGCGATCCCATCTGCGAGATATGCTCGATCCTGCCAACCAGGCGGTCGAAGGTGGGAAGATCCTCGACAACGACCGGAGCGACACCCTTGGCATCCGCCGAATGTGCAACCATGACGTTCACCATGTAGCGCCGGAACACTGGCTCCAGATGCGCCTTGCCCAAGGCTTCGGGAAACGGCCCGTTCGATTTCTGCGCGGCCGCCTGAAGGAAAAGCTCGGGGTTCTCGATCATGTCGTCGTGGACCCGCGTCAGAAAATCGGCAACCACCTTGGTGTCGCCCAGCACTTCCCGCGCTTCGTCGATTCTGCTCGACACCACGCGCCCGGCCATCTCGGCATTCAACGCCTCGATCCTTATCCGGTGCTCGCGCTCCAGCTTCGGCCCATTGCTCAACACCTCGGACAATTCCGCCTGGAACCGCGCGATCTTCTCTTCGATAACGTCCTGCTCCGCCTCGGGAAGCTTCTTGAAATCCTCTGTCTTGACGACCTCCCCATTCCGAGTAGCCGCCACCATGAAACCCATCGGCGTCCGGATGAGAGCGATGTCCTCGGCACGCGCGCGACTGGTGAAATCCGCCATCGCCTGTTCCTGGCGCTCACCGAACTCTTCGTCGATCGCGCGCCGCTGGGTCTGGTACTCCTCGGATTCGAAAAGCGCCGGAATGTCGTTGGCCAGGTCGTCCACGACACGAGCCATCTCATCCCTCAGCTTGTCAGCCGCCCCGGGGGGAAGCCCAAGCACAACCGGCTTGTGCGGATCGTCGAAATTGTTGACGTAGACCCAGTCTTCGGACGGTTTCCGGGTAGAGGCATGTTTCCTCAGGATATTCTCGACCGCGGTACGGCGACCGGTGCCCTGCGGCCCAAGCACGAAGAGATTGAAATCGTTGTGGCGAATTTCGACGGCCAGGCGCAAAGCGCTCAGCCCGCGTTCCTGACCGACAAGGCCGCTTTCCCCGCCCTTGGCCGCCGCGGCTCGCGCAAGGACCTTGGGGTCGCATCTTCGACCAAGCCGCTCGACCGGCAATGGCTCCGGTACCTTGCTCACCATCTCCGTCCTCCCGCAAGATCGTACAGTTCAACGCTAGCGTTTCTGCCGCCGGCAAACGCTGATCTCGGTCAAGCATCACCACCCTCGGAAACGTTGACATTCGTCAAAGCCCGATGCGGGCACATTCTGCGATTATCCCACTACCCACGCGATACCGGGAGGTCGCCATTAGTAACGGGAACCAGCCCAACTCCGAGGCCGGCAAGGCGAAGCTGAGACGGTCGATCGGATTGACCGGCCTCGTGCTGTACGGCCTCGGCGTGACTATCGGGGCCGGGATATATGTCCTGGTCGGCGAGACCGTGGTGCGCGCGGGTACGCACGCCCCGGCAGCATTTCTCCTTTCGGCAATCGTCATGGCCTTCACCGCCGGTTCCTTTGCCGAGTTGTCCGGACGGGTGCCGCAGGCAGCCGGGGAGGCGATCTACGTCGAAGCCGGTTTCCACCGGGGCTGGCTGACGCTGATCGTGGGACTTGCGGTGCTGATCGAGGCGATGATCGCTGCCGCTGCCATCGCGGTCGGCGCGTCCGGTTACGTCGCCGAACTGATCCCCATGCCGCAACCGGTCCTGATTGCGGGAATCGTGCTTCTGATGGCAACAGTCGCGGCATGGGGCATCCGCGAGTCCGTCGCTATCGCAGGTGCGATGACGCTGATCGAAATCCTCGGGCTCTTGGTGATCATCGTGTCCGGGATCAGTATCGATCCGGCCGCACTGGCGGAACTGCCCGCAGCACTGGCCCCTCCCCTGTCGGACGCGAACGCGGTCGGGGGCGTTCTCGCGGCCAGCCTCATCGCATTCTTCGCCTTCATCGGCTTCGACGACATCGTGAACCTCGTCGAAGAGGCCCGCGATCCGAAACGGGACCTGCCGTGGGCGATCGCAATCACGCTTTTCATCGTAACGCTGATTTACGTTCTCGTCTCATTCGTCGCCATCAAGGCGGTTCCGGTCGAGGCACTGGCCGAAACGAATGCGCCGATCAGCCTGCTGTTCGAGGAACTCACGGGGCTTCCACCCTTCGCGATCAACCTGATTGCGATCCTGGCGACGATGAACGGCGTGGTGATCATCCTCATCATGGCCGCCCGCGTGGCCTATGGGATGTCGCGCGAAGGCCGCCTGCCGGAATGGCTGGGCGAAGTGTCCCCCAAAACGAGAACCCCGCTCAGGGCGACCGTTCTCGTAGCCGCAGCGGTTCTCGTGCTGGCGCTCTTCACACCACTCGACGTACTGGCTGAAACTACTTCCGCCGTCATGCTGGCGGTATTCTTCATGGTCAACATCGCGCTCGTTCGACTCAAGATGACCGGCGCTCCGACACCAGTAGACGGTTTCACCGTACCCCTGATCGTGCCCATCGGCGGCGCGCTGAGCTGCCTCGGACTGCTGGCGGGCGCCATGTTCCCGGGCTCCTGACACGGCTGGAAGCGAACGCTCGAAAATCCCGGCGTCGGCAACGGCCCGGGGGATCAGCGATGCAATGCTCGGAACTTGTCTGGTGGAGCCGATCGGGATCGAACCGACGACCTCGTCATTGCGAACGACGCGCTCTCCCAACTGAGCTACGGCCCCACGACGCAGGCGATGTACTGCGAAGACGGGCGCGGATCAAGAGGTGTCACGGCCAAGACGGCCGTGCACGCGGAAAACACATCCGAAACCCCGGCGGGACGCCATCAGCAAATCCCGAGGCTCTCCACCCCTCATCCCAACGAAAAACGCCGCCCCGGATCCGGAGCGGCGTTCTGTCCCTCGCATGGGGCTCTGGATCAGAAACCCAGTCCCTCGTATTTCTTCTTGAACTTGGACACGCGGCCACCGGTGTCCATCAGGCGCGACGAACCGCCAGTCCATGCGGGATGCACGGAGGGGTCGATGTCCAGCGCCAGTTGGTCGCCTTCGGAGCCCCAGGTCGACCGCATTTGCACAACGTCGCCATTGGTCATCTTGACCTCGATGACGTGATAGTCGGGGTGAATATCTTTTTTCATCTCGCCGCTCCTTACGCGTCTGCGCCGTCGATCGGCTTGTAGTTGGAATCTTCCGCGATCCGGGCCGATTTTCCGCGGCGCGAGCGGAGATAGTACAGCTTGGCACGGCGAACGCGGCCGCGACGCACAACGGTGATGCTGTCGATGTTCGTCGAATGCAGCGGGAACACACGCTCCACGCCCTCACCGAAGGAAATCTTGCGAACGGTGAACGATCCGGCGATGCCCGAGCCATTCTTCCGGCTGATGCAGACGCCTTCATAGTTCTGCACGCGGGTGCGCGTGCCTTCCGTCACCTTGTAGCCGACACGAATGGTGTCGCCCGCTTTGAAGTCCGGAATTTCTTTGCCGAGCGCAGCGACCTGCTCGGCTTCCAGTTCAGCGATCAGATCCATCTGACCAACTCCTATCTTGCCCCGGGTACATCCCGAGAGGTGTCTCGCCTCATAGCTCCGCATGGTTGGGGCTGGATCATCGCCGCCCGCCGGAGGGTTCAGGTCGTCTTTGCTTGGGTGTTCGTCCTTGCGAACTCGCGCCGTATAAGGCCCTCGCGGCCGCCGATCAAGGGAAAAGTCAGGCCGATTTGCGCCAGTCATCACCCGGATAACTCAGATGCAGGCCAGCATCATCCCAGAACGCGTAGCCGGAGGATACATGGCGCTCATACCCGTCGTTCGGATCGATTTTCGGGTCCAGCAGGCCCTCCGGACGCGGCAGGGCGGCAAGCTGCGCCGCAAGAGCCTCAGCGCCCACAGACCGCCTCTTCGCCGAGGCAACGGTACGGATCGAATCGAATTGGTACAACCCGGCATTGTATCGGCGCACCACATCTGCGAAACGCGAAAGGATGTCGCCGCCCATCTCCGGTCGTTCCAGCATGCACTCGACGAAGCTCAGGATGAAATCCGACGCCGTCGCCTTGTCGCATTCGGGCCGCTGGAGAATCCGGAATGTCGCGTCCAGCCGTTCTCGAGCAGATGGTCGCAGTTCGGGTCGTCCACCTGTTCCTTCCAGGCCGCGCAAGCGTCGTGACGTGCGGTGCGCATACCAGTCATCGACCTTCTTCCTCAGATCGAGGAACGCCGCCGTGTCCCGGACCCCGCGAAACTCCTTCATGGGCGGAGCGCTCCGGTCTGCATTGAACGTGTCAACGAACCGTAGCAGTTGCGTTCTGACCGCAATTCGTCGTCCGGCGTCGCGCCATCGACGACCCTCTGCCGGGCGATATTGCCCAGCACCACCGCCATGCCATCGGCCGCCGAAAACAGCGTGGTGCTTCCCCGCTCTTCCGGTTTCAGCGGCTTCCAGAAGGTCCTGGGCTTGAGAAGCCCCAACCGGCCAAACCGTATCAAATAGGCATGCCGTCCCAGATAGATCAGACCGGCGACCCCTAAGATGGCGATTATGACATCCTGGGACTTGGCCGACTCCATCATCGTGGCCGGAACGGCAATCGCGGCAAACAGGAAGGCCAGGAAAAGGAGTGTAGTAAGAAACGTCCGCATGAAGTCAGTCATGGCGTGCCAATCTGTCCAGATTGTGCCCTCAAACCGGCGTCAGTCGCCCGCGTCCCTGGCCAGCAGGTCGGGCCGGCGTTCTCGCGTAATTCGCTCTGCCTGCTCCCTCCGCCACTTGGCGACCTTCCCGTGATCGCCCGACGTCAGAACCTCGGGGATGGTCCGGCCTTCCCATTCGGCGGGGCGTGTATATTGCGGATGCTCCAGCAAGCCGTCCGAGAAACTCTCCTCCTCGGTAGAGGCTGCGTTCCCCAGAACGCCGGGAAGCAGCCGCACAGTCGCGTCGATCACCGCCTCGGCGGCGATCTCGCCCCCGGTCATCACGAAATCGCCCAGGCTCACCTCTTCGATCCCGAAATGCTCGATCACCCGCTCGTCCAAGCCCTCGAAGCGGCCGCAGATCAGCGTCATGCCATCGCATCCCGCGAACCGCCGCGCGGCCGCCTGATCAAAGGGTCGCCCACGCGGGCTCAGATAGACGATCGGCCAGCGTGCACGGTCTTCCGGCACGCCGCGCTGCGCAAAGCGGATCGCCCTTCCCATGACATCGGCCCGCAGCACCATCCCGGCTCCGCCGCCTGCAGGTGTGTCGTCCACATTGCGATGCTTGCCCTCGCCGAAAATCCGCAGGTCGATCGGCTCTAGGCGCCACAGACCATCCTGCAACGCCTTGCCCAAAAGAGAGGCGCCCAGGAACCCCGGAAATGCCTCGGGCAGAAGCGTGATCACCTTCGCCGTCCACGCACCCTTCAGATGCGGACGGTCGGTCATCAATTCGCGCGGCCGCGCAGTCGCGCTGATCGCAAGCCGGCCATGGGATTTCGAAGGTGTATCGGACATGGCGCGGGGCATAGCGCGCCGCCCGCGAAGGAGCAAATGAAAAGGCCGGCCACACCGGGCCGGCCTTTCGATTCGAGCGTAACGCGATGCGCGTCAGTTCGCCCGGCGCGCCAGTGCGGCGGCATATTCCGGGCCAAGCGCAGAAAGGCCCTTCAGGATATCGATGGCATAGGCCAGCTGATAATCCTCAAGCCGCAAGTCGGCGGCCTTCTCGGCCTCCGCGCGCTCTTCCTCAATCTGGCGGCGCTCGTCCTCGGTCAGGCTGTCGTTCGAAAGCGATCCGCGCAGATCCGCCTCGCTCCGGCCATTCCGCTGAGCTTCTTCCTCCTCCGTGGCCTCGCGCCGCGGCGGCTGCTCCACGATGATGTCGGGCGACACGCCCAAGGCCTGGATCGACCGCCCGGAGGGCGTGTAGTACCGCGCGGTTGTCAGGCGCATCGCGCCTTCGCCCCGCAGCGGCATCACCGTCTGAACCGATCCCTTGCCGAAGGACTTGGTGCCTACCACGATGGCCCGGCGATGATCCTGCAGCGCACCGGCCACGATTTCGGACGCCGATGCCGAACCGCCATTGATCAGCACGACGATCGGCTTTCCTTCTGCAAGATCGCCCGGCTCTGCATTGAAGCGGTCGCCGTCCTGCGGTTCACGCCCACGGGTCGAGACGATCTCACCCGACTCCAGAAATGCATCCGACACCCGAACAGCCTGCGTCAGCAGACCGCCCGGGTTGTTGCGCAAATCCAGTACGAAGCCGTTCACCTTCTCCATGCCGCCCAGTTCTGCAACCCGCTCGTTCAGCTGGTCGCGCAGCGTGGGGAAGGTCTGGTCACTGAATGTGGTCACACGAAGCACGACCGTTTCTCCTTCGATGCGCGAACGCACCGCAGTCAGCTTGATCGTGTCGCGGATGATCGAGACATCGAACGGTTCCGCCTCGCCCTCGCGCACGATGGTGACGATGATCTCGCTGCCCACCGGGCCCCGCATCATGTCAACGGCTTCATCCAGTGTCAGACCAAGAACGCTTTCGCCATCCACATGCGTAATGAAGTCGCCCGCTTCCAGCCCCGCGTCATCGGCCGGTGTGCCATCGATCGGCGACACCACCTTCACGAAACCCTCTTCCTGGGTCACTTCGATTCCAAGCCCGCCAAACTCGCCACGAGTCTGAACGCGCATGTCCGCCGCGTCGTCAGGCGACAGGTAGGACGAGTGCGGGTCAAGCGACGTCAGCATGCCGTTGATGGCCGCCTCGATCAGTTCGCCCTCGTCGACCTCTTCGACGTACTGCGACCTGATCCGCTCGAAGATATCGCCGAAAAGATCAAGCTGCTCGTACACCGATGCCTTGCGCTGCGCCTCCTGGGCAAGAAGCGGTCCGGCGATCTGCGTGGTAACGACCGTACCGAACATGACGCCGGTGATCGTGGCCAGAATAAACTTCTTCATCTGCTTTCCTTATTCTTGCGAAGGGCGAAGAAAGGCCGCGGGATCGACCGGTGCCTGACCCTGTCTGATTTCAATATAAAGCGTTTCATCGCGAGGTTGACCACCGAGAAGCGAAGTTTCGATCAAATTCTCTTGTGCAGAGGCCTCACGCCCCCCCATCAGCGCAATTGGTTCGCCTTCCGAGACAATCTGCGTCCTGCGGACAAAGTTCGTCGCCTGCCCGGTCAGAATCACAAGACGTCCGGGCGAGGTCTCCAGAATGATGACCGGCCCATTGCTCGGCATGCTGTCTGCAAAACGCACCGTCGCGTCTGCAGGCGCGGTCACCAGCGCCTCGGCAGCCGTGCCGATCAGCCACCCGGGACGGCGCACCCCGGCCTCGTCCGCCTCGTCGAATGTCCGGATGATGTCGCCCGCCACGGGCATCGACCAGCCGCGATCCGCACCGCTGCCCGCATCGCCCGAGGTCACGAGGCTGTCGGCAAACCCGGCCAGAGTCTCGGCCGAGTTGATAAGTGCTTCCATGGCCGCCTCGTCCGTCGCCGCGGGCTGCGGCAGGTCCGTCCGCTCGGAAATCGCCTTCGACAGCTGAAACCGCGCGTCGCGCACCTGTTCCAGTCCGCTGCTCAGAGTTTTGATCCCAGCTTCCTGAACCGTCCGCAACGCGACGATATCCTGCAGATCCCGTTCCAGCGCGTCCGAGCGCTCCTCCAAAGAGGGAACAAGCGCGGCACCCAGAATCCCGGCACGCACGGTCTGAACCGCACCGCCCGGATGCAGGGCCGAGCGGGCCTGACCGGCACGCGTCACTTTCTGCAAAAGGGCAAGCAACTCCCCAAGTTCGGCATCCTGCCCCACCAGCCGAGCGCTCACATCGCGCTCGCTCAGCGCCGCCTGCCGAAGACCTTCGCGCATCGCGGCCAGACCTGCCTCGTAGGCGCGTATCGTGTCGGTCAGGGCCGCGATCCGGTCCGAAGCGCCCTCGGCATCCGCCAGGGCCTCCGCCGCCCGCCCCAAAGCCTCGGAAGCCTCGATCGCCAGCCGGCCCGCTTCGTCGCCGGCCCGCGCCAGTCCTGCCAGCGCAATGAACGCAATCGCGGCCAGCCCGGGAAGTCTCATTTCCGGATCAGACTCCCGCCCGTCATCTCATGTGGCTTCGGCAGCCCCATCAGCTCAAGCAGCGTAGGCGCAAGATCGGCCAGCCGCCCGTCATTCAACGACGCGCCTTCGGGTCCCCCGATCATGGCCACCGGGACGAGGTTTGTTGTATGCGCCGTGTGCGGCCCGCCGGTTTCCGGGTCGATCATCGTCTCACAGTTTCCGTGATCCGCGGTCAGAACCATCGCGCCACCGGCCTTTTCCAGCGCCGCGACCACGCGCGCCAGGCCTTGGTCCACCGCTTCGCAGGCTTTGATGGCCGCATCCAGATCGCCTGTATGCCCCACCATGTCCGGATTGGCATAGTTCACCACGATCAGGTCGTAGCCCGCTTCGATCGCCGCCACGAACCGGTCCGTCACCTCCGCCGAGGACATCTCGGGCTGCAGGTCATAGGTCGCGACCTTGGGCGATTTCGGCATGAACCTGTCTTCGCCCGCCTCCGGCACCTCTTTCCCTCCATTGAGGAAGAAGGTGACATGCGGGTACTTCTCGGTCTCGGCCAGACGGAACTGCCGTAGCCCGTGCTTTGCCACCCATTCGCCCAGCGTGTTCACCAGTTTCCGCTTCGGGAAGACAGTGGTCATGTAGGCGTTGTGCGCATCCGAATACTCGACCATGCCGAGCAGGCCCGCCAGCTTGGGCCTTTCCCCGGTATCGAATTCCGCGAATCCCGGCTCGCCGATGGCCCTCAGGATCTCGCGCGCTCGGTCAGCTCGGAAATTGATGAAGAACACGCCGTCGCCGTCCTTCACGCCCGCGTAGTCCCCGATCAGGACCGGTTCGATGAACTCGTCGTTCACGCCCTTTGCATACGAGGCCTTCGCAGCCTCGGGTGCGCGTGCCGCGACACGTCCCTCGGTCTCGCCAAGAACGATCGCGTCATAAGCCCGTTTCACCCGCTCCCAACGGTTGTCCCGGTCCATCGCGAAATACCGCCCGCAGACAGTGACGATCGCCGCGCCTGCCGGCAGATCGCGCGACAAGGTCTCAAGCTGACCCGCCGCCGATGTCGGAGCCACATCGCGCCCGTCGGTCAGTGCATGCACCGCCACCTTCAGTCCCCGGTCCGTCAACGCCTTCGCAGCCGCCACGATGTGATCCTGATGCGAATGCACGCCCCCCGGAGACGCCAGCCCGACCACATGTGCCGTCCCGCCGCTGTCCTCCAGCGCGGTGGCAAACTCCAGGATCGCCGCCTCGTCGAAGAACGAGCCATCCTCGATCGCAAGGTCGATCTGACCGAGGTCCATCGCCACGACCCGCCCCGCGCCGATATTCGTATGCCCGACTTCGGAGTTGCCCATCTGGCCCGTTGGCAGACCGACATCCGGCCCGTGCGTGATCAGCGTCGCATGCGGACAGGTCGCCATGATCCGGTCATAGGTCGGCGTGTCGGCCAGCAAGGGCGCGTTGCCCTCACGCTCGGTCCGCAGGCCCCAGCCGTCCAGGATGCAAAGAACCACGGGTTTCGGTGCGCTCATGTCTTGCCTCGTTCTGTTTGGCCGCACTCATACAGCGCTAACGGGGCAAGGGGAACCGCCCACCCGGCAGCGCTGCCCAAATACGCATTTCCCGGCCTGTCAGTCCGCCTCGTCCGCGTCAGTTCCGAACTCGGTCTCCACGATACCCGCGTCATAGCCCTGTTCCCCCAGCCAGCGCCGGAACACCGAGGTATAGCCATGCGTCACGAACACTCGCTCGCACCCCGTCGCCCGAATTGCGCTGTTCAGCCCCTCCCAATCCGCATGATCCGACATCACGAAGCCCCGGTCCGCCGCCCGCCGCCGCCGGACGCCCCGAAGCGCCATCCACCCGCTGGCGAAAGCGGTCGAGGCCGGGCGGAACCGTCCGGCCCACGTGCTGCCAAGCGCCGATGGCGTGGCCAGAACGAAGGCCCCGGAATACGCCTTTACGTCCAGCTCCGGCGTCACCCGCACCGTCTCCGGCAGCGCGATGCCCTGCCCGCGCAACACCGCGTTCGTGTTCTCGATCGCGCCATGGGTCAGGATCGGCCCGACCGACGGATCAAGCGACGCTAGAATCCGCTGCGCCTTGCCCAAGGCATAGGCCCCGCAGATCGAGAACCGTCCCGCCTCCCGGTTCGCCGCCCACCAGCGGTTGATCTCGTCGGCCACCGCTTCGGGCGTATTCCATTTGAATACCGGCAGACCAAAGGTGCATTCGGTGATGAAGGTATGGCAATCGATCGGCTCGAACGGTTCGCTCACGCCGTCCGCCACGACCTTGTAGTCGCCCGAAACCACCCAGACCTCGCCGCCGACCTCGACCCTGATCTGCGCCGATCCCGGAACATGACCGGCAGGGTGAAAGCTGACAGACGCATCCCCGATGCGTCGCGCCTCGCCATAGGCCACCGTCTCCAGCGCAACCTCGCCCAATCTGTGGCGGATCACCGGCGCGGCGGAATGCGTCGACAGGTAACGCCCCATCCCGGAACGCGCATGATCGGAATGCCCGTGCGTGATCAGGGCGCGATCGACGGGTCGCCAGGGGTCGATGAAGAAATCGCCTGCCGGACAGTAGATGCCCCTCTCGGAAAAGGTCAGAACGCGTTCCTTGGCCATGGTCTCTACCTAGATCGCCGCCGCCAAAGTCGCCACAGGAAACGCCAACGCCCGCTTTCTGCTCATTTTCTATGCAACCGTCGCCAAAACATGCAACTCCGGAGAAACCTGCTTTTCATCCCCCGCACACTCGACATAATGGGAGTGAATGAGGGACACATGACCGGGAAAACACCCACATATTTCAATGAAATGTTCGAGAACGGTTCCGTCCGGCCACCCTATGCCGGGCTGGAAGACTGGGCCCGCGACATGCCCGACGAGTTCCGATCTCTCAAGCAATCCGAGGCCGAGGCCCTGTTCCGCCGGATCGGCATCACCTTCGCCGTCTACGGCGAAGGAGGCGACCCGGACAGACTGATCCCCTTCGATATGTTCCCCCGCGTCTTCGCCGCCGATGAATGGCGAAAGCTGGAGCGCGGGATCAAACAACGTGCCCGAGCGCTTAATGCTTTCCTGATGGACGTCTACGGTCAGGGCGAGATCGTCAAGGCCGGCCGCATACCGGAACGGCTGGTCTATCAGAACGAGGCCTACGAGAAAGCCGTCGTCGGCTTCAAACCGCCACGCGGCGTCTATTCCCACATCGTCGGCATCGATCTCGTACGCACCGGCCCGGATGAGTTCTTCGTACTTGAAGACAACTGCCGCACGCCCTCCGGCGTGTCCTACATGCTGGAAAACCGCGAGATCATGATGCGCATGTTCCCGCATCTGTTCCGTGAAAACCGCATCGCCCCGGTCGAAAGCTACCCGGCGCAGTTGAAACGCACTCTGGCCTCCGTCGCTCCCCAGAAATGCGAGGGGGATCCGACTATCGCGATCCTCACACCCGGCCATTTCAACTCCGCATATTACGAACACAGCTTTCTTGCCGACATGATGGGCGTGGAATTGGTCGAGGGTCAGGATCTCTTCGTCGAAGGCGACTTCTGCTGGATGCGCACGACGCAAGGCCCGAAGAGGGTCGACGTGATCTACCGCCGTATCGATGACGCCTTCCTCGATCCGCTCTGCTTCCGTCCCGATTCGATGCTGGGCGTTCCCGGCCTGATGAACGTCTACCGCTCGGGTGGTATCACCATCGCCTCGGCCCCCGGTGCCGGGGTGGCCGACGACAAGGCCATCTACACCTTCGTCCCCGACATGGTGCGCTTCTATCTCGGTGAAGAACCGATCCTGAACAACGTGCCCACCTGGCAATGCGCCAGGCCGGACGAACTGAAATACGTCCTCGACAACCTCGGCGACCTCGTCGTCAAGGAGGTGCACGGCTCGGGCGGCTACGGCATGCTGGTCGGTCCCCGCTCCACGAAGGAACAGATCGAGGCGTTCCGCCACAAGATCGAGGAAAACCCCGACAACTACATCGCCCAGCCGACGCTCGCCCTCTCGACCTGTCCGACCTTCGTCGAGGAAGGCATCGCGCCCCGCCATGTCGACCTGCGCCCCTACTGTCTTGTCGGCGAGACCATCGAACTGGTCCCCGGCGGCCTGACCCGCGTCGCGCTGACCGAAGGCTCGCTCGTGGTCAACTCGTCCCAGGGCGGCGGCGTCAAGGATACATGGGTGATCGCAGAATGACCCTTCTCGCCCGCCACGCAGACAACCTCTTCTGGATCGGCCGCTACGTCGAGCGCGCCGAAACACAGGCGCGCCTTCTCGAAGTGGGCGCGCGCAACGCGCTCATCCCGAACACCTCCGGTGGCTTCCGCAACGAATGGGAAAGCGTGCTTTCCGCCACCGGCGCAAACCTTGGGTTCGTTCAGAAATACGGCGACGATGTCCGCCAGCGGAACATCGAAAGCTATCTCTTCTTCGACGAGGACAATCCATCCTCGGTCTTTTCCTGCATCTACGCGGCCCGAGAGAACGCCCGCATCGTGCGAACCGCACTGACAAGCCAGTCATGGGACGCAATCAACTCCGCCCTTCAGGAAATCCGCGAACTGAAACGGACCGAGCGCTCCAAGCTCTCGGTCAATGACCTGATCGACTGGACCCTCCGGCAGGCCGCGCTTATCCGAGGTACGGTCGAGGACACCCAGCTTCGGATCGACGGGTACGATTTCCTGAATATCGGGCTCTACCTCGAACGCGGCGACAGCACAGCGCGGCTTCTTGACGTGAAATATTTCGTTTTGCTTCCGCAGATCGACTATGTCGGTTCGGGGCTCGACAACTACCAATGGCGCACGATCCTGCGGGCCATGTCCGCGCACCGCGCCTTCAACTGGGCTTACGGTGGCGAGGTAACACCGCGCAAGATCGCAGATTTCCTGATCCTGAATCGCAAGTCGCCCCGTTCGCTGATTACCTGCGCCGAGGAGGTCAACTGGCATCTCGACCGGTTGGCACGCGCCTATGGCCGTACGACGGTGGCCCAGACCCAGTCCCGCAACATTCTGGCCTACCTCGCGGAAGTAACCGTGGACGACATATTCGACGAAGGCCTGCACGAGTTCCTGACAAGGACGATCAGCGAAATCGCCTCGCTGTCCTCGACCATCACGAATGTCTATCTCAGCGGGGAGATGCGGTGATGCGGCTGGAAATCAGGCACGACACCACATACGAGTTTCACCCGCCCATGCGGGGCGTCGTGCAATCGCTCAGACTCTGGCCCTCCCGGTTCGAAGGACAGGCCGTCGTCGACTGGAGCGTTGTCGTCGAAGGGGCCGTGCGGGGCGCAGGCTTCCGGGACGGTGCCGGCGACAAGATCGAGACAGCCGTAGTCATGGGCCCGGTCGAAACCGTAGTCGTCTCAGTCGCGGGCACGGTCGAAACAACCGATCTCGCAGGCGTCCTGCGAGGTCATCGCGAAAAGATCAAACCCGCCGCCTACCTGCGGCATACCGGCTTTACCAAGCCGGACGCCGCCCTGTCGGATCTTGCCCGGTCGGCGGTGGACCAGACCTCCGGGGCTCTTGAACGCGGGCATGCCCTGTCGAATGCCATAGGTGACGCGATCGCCTATACCCCCGGACAGACCGATCACAACACCACGGCGGCCGAAGCGCTGGCCGCGGGGCACGGCGTCTGTCAGGACCACGCCCACGCGCTGATCGCCGCTGCACTCTCACTCGACATCCCGGCGCGCTATGTCACGGGCTATCTCCACGCCGAGGGCGGCATCGCCGAGGCCAGCCACGCCTGGGCCGAACTGTACGTGCCCGACCTTGGCTGGGTCGGCTTCGATCCTTCGAACGGGGTCTGCCCGAACGAGCATTACGTACGCATCGGTTCAGGCTTCGACGCGCTCGACGCCGCTCCGATCCGCGGCGTCGCCCAAGGCCGGGGAACCGAGGCGCTGAAGGTAGACGTCAATGTCGTAGAGGCCGCGCAATAGGCCGCGCAGGAGAGGCCTGACACCGGAAAGTATGCCTTCTGCGCTATCTGTGCTACCCTGAAGTCTCACACTCACAGGGGGATGGACGATGTCCATGATTGCACGCTGGCACTTCGAGGCGAAGTTCGGCCACAAGCAGGAAGCTATCGCACTCAGCAAGGAATGGGACGAACAGATCGGCAAACAGACCGACCTCGATTTTGACGGGACGCGCATGTTGTCGGGTTCGGTCGGAGCGAAAGAGGCAGAGGTTCAGGTCGAGTTCGAGATCGACGGCCTCGACGAACTTCAGACGTTCTTCGACAAGATCGCGTCCATAAAGATGCACGAGGACTGGGGCAAAAGGATGGGCGAGGTGATCGTCTCCGGCTCCACGTACTGGGAAGTTTTCCGTATCGTGGACTGACCCGCCGCTGCCACGGCCGACATGAGACCGGCCGGCCGGCGCCGACCGGAGCGCCGGGTTTAGCTACTGCGTTTCGGCCGGCGCGGATGTGGTCTGTCGGGCATCTCCTTCAGCAACCCGCCGACCCCCATCGCGGCAATGTCGGCATCGGTCACCCTTAACCCGGCCGCCAGACGCTCCAGCACCCAGTCGGCCCCGTTCAACGCGGGCGAACGGGCACAGCCCGGCAGTCCGACCACGGGTTTCCCCCGAAGCGTTCCCATGAACAGCAGGTTTCCGGGATCGACCGGCATGCCGAAACGCTCGACGGAACCGCCGGCCGCGACAACGGCAGCGGGCGCGACATCCTGCCGGTCCGACGTAGCCGACGCACCAAGGATCAGCGTCAGATCGGCGTCGCCTCTAAGGGCAGCGGCGACCGCGGCGGTGTCGTGATCGACGATCGCGACCTCTTCCAGCCGGTAGCCCAGAGCGGTGACGCGATCTCGCACGACCGCTTCGCCCTTCTCCAGCAGACTGTCCTTGAACCCAGCGGTCCGCGTCAGCACCAGACAGGCTCGCCCGCCGCGAAACGGCAGATGCCGGATTGACGCACTGCCCAACGCCGCCGCGGCGCGGTCGACAACCTCCGACGGCACTCCGTAGGGGATGATCTTCACCGTGGCGACAAGCTGGTCGGCCTCGACCCGCATAAAATCGGCCAGTGTCGCCAGCGTGACGCCTTCATCCACCGCATTCATCGCGGAGACTGCGGCGGCATCCACCCTAACCAATCCGGCCGCTTCGGCAATCAGGTTCACGCGTCCCGTCGAAGCCGGTCCCAACCTCAGCCCGGGGCCCTGCAGGCTGTCTGCGATACGCCCCGCCGCCGCATCCTCGGACAGATCCCCCGGCTCGAAGCGGGCGACGACCACGGCATCCACGCCACCCGATGCGAGACGACGCAGGTCTTCAGTTCCCAGAACGGTCCCCTTGCGAATGACGCCATCCGCGACCTTCGCGGAATGCGCCAGAATAGCGCCCTCCGCGTCACCAACGGGAACAGTCCCAAACTTCACGGACGCGCGCCCGGACGGGTTTCGGGCCGCCTCAGCCGCTCGGTCATCTCCGCCATGATCGACACGGCGATCTCGGCCGGGGACACCGCCCCGATGTCCGCGCCGACGGGCCCGTCGATGCGCGCGATCACCGCCTCCGGCAACCCGGCCTCCGTCAGGGCCGCGACACGCTTGGCATGGGTCCGGGTCGAGCCAAGCGCCCCGATATAGAAGGCCTCGCTGGCCAGCGCCACCTGAAGGGCGGGCGTGTCGATCTTGGGGTCATGACTCAGCGTGACAACCGCCGTCCGCGCGTCCAGCCCAAAGGCTTCCAGCGCCTCATCCGGCCAGCCTTCCAGGAATGTCTCTTCGGGGAAACGCGACGCGCTTGCGAAACTGTCCCTGGGATCGCAGAGAACGACATCATACCCCGACAGCTTCGCCATCTGCACGAGGGGCTGCGCGATATGGACCGCCCCCACCAGAACCAGCCGCAGCGGCGGATTGTGGACGCCGCGGAAAACCTCGTCCTCGCGCACCGACCTGTCGGTCCTGAAACGCTCTTCCAGATCGGCATCCGAGACATCGCGCTCCAGAAGCCGGCGGGTCCAGGTCGCGGTATTCACCTCCCAGACAACCGGCCTCCTGGCGGCCCGCGCGGCGACAAGCGCGCGCAATTCCTCGACGGATGGTCCACTGCCCATGCCAACAGGCTCGACCATGACCTCGATCTCACCGCCGCAGGCCAGCCCGACTTCGAAGGCACTGTCGTCCGAGACACCGAACGACAGAACCCGGCAGGTTCCGTCGCGCATCGCGTCGACCGCCTCGAAGATCACTGCGCTTTCCACACAGCCGCCTGAGACCGAGCCTTCAAAGGCCATGTCGGCGTCGATCACCAATTGCGCTCCAACCGGTCTCGGGGCCGAGCCCCAGGTCTTGACCACCGTGGCCAGTGCCACCTGGCGGCCCTGCTCGATCCAGTCCAGGGCCAGTTCGGGTATCGTGTTGTCCATGAACGCGCTCTCCTCCGGTTCGATAGGATACAGCAGGAAGGCAGGCGATGGAAACGCATGTCCGCGTTCATCGATCGTTAAGTCGCCGTGCGTAATGCTAGGGGCGGGAGGTCGGGGGAAAAGCGGGCAGCCGGCATTTTATTCAAAGTGTCTCGGACGTGAGTCTTCCCTGATCTGGCCCGTCAAAATCCAGATAAGACCCCGGATCCGCCATAAATAGGCCCGAATTCCCGGCGATTGTTTCCATGTAGACGCCATTGCGGCGTCTCCATCTTCCTCCCTGACTGGACTGGCCGTCTTTTAAAGACGGCCATTTTTTTCTCAGCGGTAGACCTGATCCTCAGTCGGAAACTTCCGTTCCTTCACATCGTCGGCATAGGCCGCGACCGCGCTCTCGATCTGGTTCAGCAAATCGCCGTAAACCTTAACGAATTTTGGCGGGCGGACATTCAGACCAAGCATGTCCTCCAGAACAAGGATTTGCCCGTCGCACTCTGCACTCGCACCGATCCCGATGGTCGGAATGTCGATCTGCCGGGTGATGCGGGCGGCAAGCGGCTCCACCATGCCCTCCAGAACAACGGCGAACGCCCCGGCTTCGGATACGGCCCTCGCATCCTCTTCATGCGCCGCCCAGGTATCCTCATCCCGGCCCTGCGTCTTGAACCCCCCCATCACATGGGACGACTGCGGTGTCAGACCGGTGTGCGCCATCACGGGAATCCCACGCTCGACGAGGAAATGAATCGTCTCGGCCATGCGCGCCCCGCCTTCCAGCTTCACCGCACCGCAGCCGGTTTCCTTCATGATCTTGGCGGCGTTCCGGAACGCCATGTTGGGGCTTTCCTCGTAAGTCCCGAAGGGCATGTCGACGACGATCAGCGCCCGCTTGGTCCCTCGAACAACCGCACGCCCATGCATGATCATCAGATCCAGTGGAACGCCTACGGTCGTCTCCATCCCGTGCATCACCATGCCCAGGCTGTCACCGACAAGGATGAAGTCAGCGTATTTGTCCACGATCGCCGCGGTATGCGCATGGTAGCTTGTCAGCGACACGATCGGGTCTCCGCCCTTGCGGGCCGCGATCTGCGGCACGGTCATCCGGCGGACGGGTTTTGCGGGTTCGGTACTCATGGAACTATCTCCCTCTGGTCGATCAGAAGAACGGCGTCCTCGCCTTCTCCGAATTCGACGGACATCATGATGGCGATCGGACGGTTCAGCGGCCCTTCGACCGGTTCGAAACTCTCGGGGTCCACGACATCGAAGGCCATGAGTTTACCACTCGTCCGGCCCTGCACCATCTCTTGAACGTCCGCCTTCAGCCCCGCCACGGTCGATGCCGTTCCCATCAGTGTCTCGGCATGGTCAAGGCATTGATTCAGAACGACAGCTTCCTTCCGGTGTTCCGGTGACAGGCGAATGTTTCTTGACGACATCGCCAGGCCGTCGGACTCCCGCACGGTCGGCACGCCAACGATTTCCAGCGGCATGTGCAGATCTCGCACCATCCGCCGGATCACCGCCAGCTGCTGGTAATCCTTTTCGCCGAAATAGGCGCGATCAGGTTGAGCGATGTTGAAAAGTTTCGTCACCACTGTTGCCACGCCCCGGAAATGCCCCGGCCGGACAAGACCGTGAAGTACATGCGCCAGCCGCGTCGTCTCGACGATCGTCTCGTCACCCCGCGGATACATTTCTTCGACCGAGGGGATCAGCACGGCATCCACCCCGGCGGACCGGAACATCTCCAGGTCCTGCGCTTCGGGCCTTGGGTATTTCTCCAGATCGGCGGCCTGGCCGAACTGCGTCGGGTTGACGAAAATGGTCGTTACGACCCGGTCGTTCCCGGATTTCGCTCTCTCGACCAGCGCCATGTGCCCGGCGTGAAGCGCGCCCATGGTCGTCACAACGCCAACGCTCTCGCTCGCGGCGCGGAACGTCGCGATCTCGGCGCGATACTCTGCTATGGTGCGACAAACCTTCATGGCCGATGCTTAGCTTGTCGCACGTGGACCCTCAAGACGAAGGCGCAGGGCTCCTCGCGTCGTATTTTGCCAAGATTGAGTCGGATGAACCTGACGAACCGCCCGGAATTGCGCTTAAATCGCGCACGAAACGGGAAGGAATCGGTCTCATGAAAACCCATGTCAAAGCTCTGGTCGTCGGCGGTGGCGCGGTCGGCACCTCCATCGCGTATCACCTCGCCAAGGCAGGCTGGTCCGACGTGATGCTGCTCGAACGCGACGAGCTGACCTCGGGTTCGACATGGCACGCGGCTGGCCTCCTGCCGCTGTTCAACATGTCTTACGCCACGACCCACATCCACAAGTACTCGGTCGATTTCTACAAATCGCTCGAGGCGGAAACCGGCCTCAACCCCGGGTTCTACGTCGTAGGCAACCTGCGCATGGCCCAGACGCAGGACCGCATGGACGAATACATGCTCTACGCCTCCACCGCCGAGACCTGCGGCGTTCCCTACGAATGGATGACCCCCGACCAGATCAAGGAGCGCTGGCCGCTGGTGCGCACCGACGACCTGAAGGGCGCGATCTACCACCCGACCGACGGCTACATAAACCCTGCCGACGTGACCCAGGCCATGGCCAAGGGCGCCCGCCAGCGCGGTGTCACGATCGAGCGCAAATGGCAGGTCGACGGCTACACCTGGAAGGGCGATCACTGGGACGTGCTCTGCACGAAGATGGTCGAAAAGGGCGGCAACCTCGTCCCCAGCGACGAACAGGTCACCGTCCACGCCGAACATGTCGTCACCGCCACCGGCAACCACGCACAGCGCACCGCGAAGCTCCTCGGCATCAAGATTCCCGCGATCCCAGTCGAGCACCAGTACATCGTCACCGAACCCGACCCGGCGCTGGTCGAGTGGCGCAAGACCAACCCGGAGCACCCCGTCCTCCGCGATGCCGACGCCAAGTGGTACGTCCGCGAGGAGCGTGGCGGCTGGATTTTGGGACCCTACGAATACGGCGCCCCCGCCCGCTTCGAGTACGCCGTCCCCGACAGCTTCCGGGCCGATCTCTTCCCGCTCGATCTCGAACGGATCGAGGAAGAGTACATGTCGATGATCCACCGGATTCCCACCTCGGAAACGGTAGGGCTCAAGGACGACTTCAACGGCCCCATCTGCTACACTCCCGACGGCAACCCGCTCCTCGGCCCCGCACCCGGCCTCCGGAACATGTGGCTGGCCGAAGGTTTCTCCTTCGGGATCACCGCCGCCGGCGGCACGGGCGAATATCTCAGCCAGGTCATGGTCGAGGGCGAGGCCGAGATCGATATGGCCTCCCTCGATCCCAAACGCTACGGCTCCTGGATGACGACCGAGTACGCGGCGCGGAAGAACGAGGAATGCTATTCCCACGTCTTCATCCTGCACCACCCGGACGAAGAGCGCGAAGCCTGCCGTCCCTTGCGCACCGCGCCGGTCTATGACCGCCAGAAGGCGCTCGGCGCGCAATTCGGTCAGGTCAACGGCTGGGAGCGCCCGAATTACTACGGTCCGCTCGACGCGCCCGACAGCTTCGACCACGACGCCCGCTCGTTCCGTCGCGGTGGCTGGTGGCAATACGCCAAGGCCGAGGCCGAGGCGATCCGCGGCGGCGTCGGCCTGATCGACGCCACCGCCTTCACCAAGCATCTCGTCCGCGGCCCGGGGGCCACCGCCTTCCTCGACCACTTCACCTGCAACCGGCTGCCCAAGGTCGGTCGGATCAACCTGACCTATGCGCTTACCTCCGCTGGCACGACACGCACCGAATATACCATCGTCCGGCTGGCCGAGAACGAATACTACCTCATCTCGGCGGGCGCCTGGACAGCCTATGACGGTGATTTTCTCCTGAAATCCGCCGACGATTTCATGGTCTCGGGCGGCGGATGGGTCGATATCCACGACGTCACAACCCAATGGGGCGTTTTCGCCATTGCCGGCCCGAAATCCCGCGACGTTCTGAATGAACTCGTCAAGGATGCCGACCCCGCGACGGTTCTCTCCAACAAGCGTTTCCCCTGGCTCTCCTACCGCGACATCGAGCTCGGCATGTGCCCGGTCCGCGCGGTCCGCGTCGCCTACACCGGCGAATTGGGCTGGGAGCTTCATCACCCGATCGAGATGCAGCGCTACCTGTGGGATCAGCTTCTCGCCGCTGGCGAAAAGCACGGCCTGAAACTCGTCGGCGCCCGCGCTCAGAACTGGCTCCGGCAGGAGAAATCCTACCGCGCTTTCGGCACCGAACTCGGCCGGGACGCCACCCCTCTCGAAGCCGGCCTCGACCGCTTCGTCGATCTCGACAAGGATTTCCATGGCAAGGCGAGGATGCTGGAAACCGGCCTCCGCTCCATGTGCGTCACTCTCCTGATCGACGGCCCCGACGACGCCGATCCCTGGGGCCGCGAAGCGCTCTACTCGGGCGACACACGCGTCGGCCGCCTGACCTCGGGCGGTTATTCGGTGGCCTTCGGAAAATCCATCGGCATGGGCTACGTCAGACCCGACCTCGCAACGCCCGGCACGAAGCTCAAAGTCCTGATCCAGCGCAAGCTCTGGGATGCCGAAGTCACCGAGGACAGCCCCTACGACCCGAAGAACGAGACGATCCGAAAGGACGGCTGATAGCCTTGCCTCAAGACGGTTCACGGAAACGGCCTGACGCCCGCCCCGTCATCTTGCCGTAAATATGCAAATGGCCGAACCGCGCCACCGCGCGGTGGGTTTGGGCTCAACGGAGACATCAAGCAATGTCCGCCTTACGTCTGCTTGGCGGACGAAACGGCCTTCAAGCTTCGTTATCTCAACTCTGGCCTGACTGCCTTCGAAAAGCTGACATCGCCCACCACAATCTGCTGGACCGGCGCACAGCCGTTTTCGGGGAGGTTGAAGTGCTGCCAGGCATTCACCGCGAACTTCCTTGGGGAAAAGGCATATATCCATATATCAATGAGGCCGACCTTGGGGGGCAAAGTTACAGTAGACGCTCCAAGCAAGACGTCGCGCCATGCTTCTTCCATGAATTCGAGCTCCATGGAGGCTGCAATATATTCCTGGTCGACCAGCGCCACCTCTCTGTCACCGGCAGTCTGGGCGACGAGAGCATGTGTGATTTCATGTGTCAGCAATGCTTTCAGGGTGACATTCGCGGGGAGACCGGCGTAGGCTTGGTCCTCTTCCAAAAGCGCATCCCAAGTTGACGGATTGGTGACGCGAACCAGATCGAATTCGCAGTAAAAGTAGGCGAGGCAGTTCGCGAGCGGATGGCTAGCTCCATCCGCAATTTCTATCGTCAGCACGCGAGACTGTTTCAACCCGCAGACTTCCAACTTGTCGCGAATTTCCGTTGCCATCTCGCAGAGCTGGAGAGTCATTGTGTCGTCATTTGCATCCACCGCGAACATCGGATCCGCACAAACCAATGGTCCGCAAAAAGCAGGAGACAGGGATATCCATACAAGCGTGGCTAGGACTGCGCAGCGGCTCGAATTGATAGAGTTTCTCGGAATACCCATGTTCTGCCGTATTCCTTCAAAGTGTCCTTGGCGTCAGAAAAGTTGTTGCACCTCAGCAAGAAAGCGGCGGCTTCGCCCGTTCTTACGCGCCAATACCGAGCTCAGGCGACGCGATCGTCGCTGATTAAATCAGCAAAGCAGAGCAAACGGTTGGTGGAAACCGAAACTCTCGATTGTTTGCTACTTCTGGACTGACTGAAGGTAGTATACGAGCGAAAGGACACGTCCGCGAGTTACCATGTCTGCGGTCTCTCCACGCTGGCTCGTTGCCGATGCTTGGAAGCGCTCACCCCAGACCGGCATCGTACTCCCATGCGCCCGGATACCATCGCGACCGTCGATGGTGGTCAGAACTTCTTCGAACGGAAACTCGCCGTCGTTCCCTTTCGAGAGTTCCGTGAGATTTGGAGTGGTGATGCTCAGAAGCCCGGCAAGAGGCCCGTCACCCATTGCACTCTCACCATGGCACCCCGCGCAAGCGACCATGTACTCCTGTTGGCCAGCGACGTCGGCAATGACAGGGTTACTGGTCAGCAGCAGGGCTGCAACGAAACTTGCAAGAGTTCTCGAGTGTTTCATGATTGGCCTCCCAAGCAAATAGATATGGTTGATGCTATGAATGGTGCCAACACGATCGAACATGGCGCATTGATCTAAGACAATTCCTCCAATTTCGCGGCATGAAAGCCTGTCTCAAGCTTTGCCGACATGTCCGCATCGGGCTCCCAGCGGGCCATGGCCATGTCATAAACAAAAGACCGCTCTGCAAGTTAACCGGACCTGAACGAGAGCCCAAGAGACTCGTGCCGTTCGAACCCTGCGGGACGCGGGCCTGACAGGCCTGCGTCACCAGCTCCGGTGACTGGGGGAAACCCCATCCAAGACGGCCAAGGATCGCACCGGCCCGCATCGGCGGCGCCGCCACCCTTGCTTCCACCGGGATCGCTCCCGGCACCCCGGATCGCGCAAGATCAGGCGCCGTCCGGGCCTTTTCCATGCCCGGCGTCCAAATACTGACAAATCATGAACCGGGCGACCGCCCTTGCCATACACTTTGCCATACGGAATGCCGACGCTTTGCAGACGGAATGCCGACAGCGTCGCCGAGCCGGATAGCATATGATTTACAATGACTTGCGCGCCCACCCAACGGCAAGTCCCGGGTTTTCACCCCGGACCATCGCACGCTTCCCGCCAGGCATTACCCCACCGAGCGCAGGCAACACCCCGGACAAACAAAAAACCCCGCCGAAGCGGGGCTTTTCGATCCTGTTCGGAAAGGATCAGGCTGCAGCCTGGGCCTTCACGATCTCTTTCTTGATCTTCAGCGCGCTGGGGCTCAGCTCGGCGTCTTTCGCCTTGAGCAGATAGGCGTCCAGCCCACCGCGGTGATCAACCGTGCGCAGGGCCGACGACGACACCTTCAGCCGGAAGGTCCGGCCCAGGGTTTCCGACATCAGCGCAGTTTCGGTCAGGTTCGGCAGGAACCGGCGCTTGGTCTTGTTGTTGGCATGGCTGACATTGTTGCCAGTCATCGGGCCTTTTCCGGTCAATTCGCAACGGCGCGACATGGTTTTCGTCCTTCGATGTTCGTCTCGTCGACCAGACCCACCGGGGCCTCGTCAATGCAAACGGGCAGCGCCATCGGCCCTGCCCAAGAATCCGTCCGCGCGGAATACGGTCTCTCCCGCTCCGCGTCAAGCCCCGGATGGCTCATCCTGTCGGAAAGGCCTCCACGACCGCCCGGGCGCTGCCCCCGGGATTGTCCAGGAACATCGCATGGCCCGCCTCCGGCACCACGACGACATGCACTCCCGCAGCGCTCAGCATCGCCGGGTCCGGCACATCGGGAGCCAGGCCCTCGGCCAGGCTACGGTCGCCGAAAATGAAGGTCCGTGGAATCGACATGCCCAGAAAGGCGTCGCCAAAACCGGGCTCCAGCCCGACCAGCGCCGCCGCGTTGCCCCAGACAACGGCCGGATCCGCACTTTCCCAGCCATCCGCCAGCCAGGCGGAGCCTACTTCCCGCAACCGTGCGCCCAGAGCGGCGCAGCCACCTTCGATGAACGCCTGCCTCTCGTATCGCATGATCCGCGACGAGGTGGCGCCACCGCCGGGGACAAGATTTCCCTCTCCGATTCCCAATCGGCCGACCAGCCTCGGATGATCCAAAGCCAGTCGGATCGCCACCGAACCACCCATAGAATGGCCCAGCACGTCCACGGCCTCCAGGCCAAGCGCCTCAAGCACAACCGCAACGCAACGCGCATGCGCGGCAAGGCTGAAATCGAAATCCGCCGGGCGGTCGGACGCCCCCGATCCCAGATAGTCGATAAGGATGATCCGTCTGCCGGCCAGCACCGGGCCTTCGATCATCGCACCGAAGACCGACAGGACCGGCACGCTCAGCGCCGGCAAGACGACCAGAGGCCGGCCCGCGCCGCGCTCATGCCAGCGTAGCGTCGCACCGAATTCCGGGAAACTAATCTCTCCCATCAGTCCGATCCCCCCAGTCGCGCCAGCACATCAGAGGCAGCCGCGCCCGGCGCACGCCGCCCTTCGGCAACCTCATGACCCAGAGCATCCATCGCGGCCTCGGCCTCGGGGTCCTCCTGCAGGCGCCGCAGCAAACCTTGCCGGACCTCATCCTCGAACCAGTGCCGCGCCTGCGCCGCGCGCCGCGCCCGCCAGAACCCTGTGTCGCGCCGGAACTCCGCCAACTCCGACATCGCCGCCCACGCCTCGCTCAGCCCGGCACCCTCGACAGCAGAGACCGGCATGGCCTTCGGATAACCTTCGGGATCGCCCTCGCGTTTGCGCAGAAGCCGCAGCGCGCCGGCATAGTCCGCGACGGTCCGCGTTGCGACTTGCTTCAAGGCGCCGTCGGCTTTGTTCACGAGAATCAGGTCTGCGATCTCCATGATGCCCCGCTTCACGCCCTGCAACTCGTCGCCGCCCGCAGGCGCAATCAGCAGGACGAACAGGTCCGACATATCCGCCACGATGGTTTCGGATTGCCCGACACCAACCGTTTCGATCAGCACAATGTCGAACCCCGCCGCTTCGCAAAGCGCAACCGCATCGCGGGTGCGCCGGGCGACACCGCCCAGTTGCGTCTGACTCGGCGAAGGCCGGATAAAGGCTTTCGGATCGCGCGCAAGGCGCTCCATCCGCGTCTTGTCGCCCAGGATCGACCCGCCGGTCCGCGCCGACGATGGGTCCACCGCCAGGACCGCGACACGCAGCCCTTGTTCGGTCAGCATGCAGCCGAATGCCTCGATGAATGTCGACTTGCCCACGCCTGGCGTGCCCGACAGTCCGATCCGCAACGCTTGCCGTTCGGAGTCGGCCAGCACTTCCAGCAGCCGGTCCGCCTTCGCCCGGTGATCCTCCCGCGCACTTTCCACAAGCGTGATCGCCCGCGCCAGCGCGCGGCGATCCCCAGCCCTCACGGCCCCTGCCAAAATCTCGATCTCATCCGTCATCGGCGGCGACCTTGGCCTTTGGCAAGGGGCGTGTCCAGAGCCACCCGCAGGCTTTTGTCACGCGCAGGGCTGGCATCCGGCGCGGGCTGCGCTATGGCAGGGACATGGACAGGCTTCCGATAGACGACGCGCTCCCTGATCTGATCGACGCGCTCCGCAAGGCGGGCCGCGCCGTGCTTCAGGCGCCGCCGGGCGCGGGCAAGACCACGCGCGTACCGCTTGCCATGCTGGACGCGGGCCTGACCGCGCAAAAGATCGTCATGCTGGAGCCCCGTCGCCTTGCCGCCCGTGCCGCCGCCGGGCGCATGGCCGAGACCCTGGGCGAAGACGTGGGGCAGACGGTCGGCTATCGCATCAGGGGAGAGGCCAAGACCTCGAAATCCACCCGGATCGAGGTCGTAACCGAGGGCATCCTGACCCGAATGATCCAGTCCGATCCATCGCTCGACGGTATCGGTGCGGTGATCTTCGACGAATTCCACGAACGCTCGCTCAACGCCGATCTCGGCCTTGCCCTTGCGCTCGAAGTCCGCACGGCACTTCGCGACGACCTGATCCTCGTGGCCATGTCCGCGACGCTCGACGCCGCCCCTGTGGCCCGGCTGATGGACGATGCGCCCGTCATAACCTCCGAGGGACAGAGCTTCCCGGTCGAGACGGTCTGGCTCGACCGCCCTCTGCCCCGGGATATCCGCTTCGAACGGGCCATGGCCGACCTGATCCACCGCGCTGCGCACGAGACCACGGGTGGCATGCTCGCCTTCCTGCCCGGCGAGGGCGAAATCCGCCGCGTCGCCGCGGCGCTCGATCTGCACGGCATCGAGATTCTCCCGCTCTACGGCGCCCTGCCCTTCGCCGCCCAGCAAAAGGCGCTGGCACCGGCCAAGGGCCGCAAGCTGGTGCTTGCCACCGCCATCGCCGAAACCTCGCTCACCATCCCCGATATCCGCGTCGTCATCGACGGTGGCCGCGCCCGCCGCGCGCGGTTCGATCCCGGCTCCGGCATGTCGCGGCTGGTGACGGAGCGCGTCACCCGCGCCGAGGCCGACCAGCGCCGGGGCCGCGCAGGCCGTGTCGCCGAGGGCACCTGCTACCGACTCTGGACAAAGGGCGAGGAAGGCGCACTCGACGCCTATCCTCCCGCCGAGATCGAAGCCGCCGATCTGGCGGGTTTAGCGCTCGAACTGGCCGAATGGGGTTCCGACGACCTGCGCTTTCTCACCCGCCCCCCCGAACGCCCGCTTGCCGAGTCGCGGTCGCTTCTGGCTGACCTCGGCGCGCTGGACGCCGCCAATCGCATCACCGAACATGGCCGTACCCTCGCTGCCATGCCGCTCCATCCCCGTCTCGCCCACATGCTGGCCGTCGCGGGCAAAACCGCCGCCCCCCTTGCCGCCCTTCTGGCCGATCAGGACCCGCTTCGCGGCGCTGGCGCAGATCTCTCCCGCCGCCTCGCGGCCCTCAGCAGCGACAGACGCGATCCCCGGCTCGACCGCATCCGCGCCGAGGCACGGCGGCTCGAACAGCTAGCCAAGGGCAGCCATCGCACCGATCCCGCCGAACAGGCCGCACTCGCCTATCCGGACCGTATCGGCCTTCGCCGCCCCGGCGACGATCCGCGCTGGCTGCTCTCCGGCGGCAAGGGCGTGAAGATGGACGCGGCCGATCCGCTGGCGTCCCAGCGCCTCCTCGTCGTCACCGACACCGACGGTCACCCGACCGAGGCCTCCATCCGCACCGCTCTCGCAATCTCCGAAGCGGCGCTCCGCGACGTCCTCGCCGACCGCATCGCCGAGGCGCGCTTCGCCGAGTGGTCCCGCCGCGACGGGCGCGTGGAGGCGCGGGTCGAGGAACGCCTTGGCGCCATCGCGCTGTCATCGAAACGCTGGACCGACGCGCCGCCCGAGCGCATCGCTGCCGCCATGCTCGACGGCATCCGCCAGCTTGGCTTCTCCTTCTCCGACGCCGCACAGCGCTTCCGGGCCCGCGTGGCGCTTGTGCGGGCGGCAGGCCACGACCTGCCCGACATGGGCGACGCCGCCCTGATGGACACGCTCCAAGACTGGCTCCTCCCGCATCTATCCGGCGTCCGCTCCTCCGCCGAATGGCGAGCGTTCGATCCCCTGCCCGCACTCCGCGCCATGCTCGACTGGGATCAGACGCAGACGCTCGACCGTGAAACTCCGGCCAATTTCGAAACACCCCTCGGGCGGAAGATCCCCATCGACTATTCCGGGACCGACCCCGAGATCGCGCTTCGCCTGCAGGAGATGTTCGGCGTCACCCGTCACCCGGTCGTCGCCGGACGCCCGCTCCGCGTCACGCTCCTCTCGCCCGCCGGACGGCCCGTCCAGACAACCATGGACATCCCCGGCTTCTGGGCCACCTCCTATGCCGATGTGCGGAAGGACATGCGCGGTCGCTACCCCAAACACCCCTGGCCAGAAGACCCGACCGTGGCCGACCCGACGCTTCGCGCCAAGAGGCGCGGTGAATAAGCCACCTGTTGACATAACCGGCACATCGCCCAGACTGGCTTTCGGGGGGAAACGCCATGACCCAACCGGAATTCTGGATATCGATCGGCAGCACCTACAGCTATCTGACCGTCTCTCGCCTGCCTGCAATCGAGGAAACCACGGGCATCCGCTTCGACTGGCGTCCGTTCAGCGTCCGCGAGATCATGATCGAGATGGACAACATCCCGTTCGCGACCAAGCCGGTTAAGGCCGCCTATATGTGGCGCGACATCGACCGGCGCGCGAAGATGCATGGCCTTTCGCCAGTGCTGCCCGCGCCATACCCGCTGAAAGAGTTCGATCTGGCGAACCGGATCGCCGTTCTGGGCCGCGCGGAAGGCTGGGCGCGCGACTATATCGCGGCCACCTACAAGCTGTGGTTCGAGAAAGGTCTCGAAGCAGGCGGACCCGAGAATCTCACCCGTGCACTGGCCCGGATCGGTCAGGACCATAACCGGATCATCGCCCGCGCCATGTCGGACGACATCGAGACGGCCTACCGCGCTGCAACGACCGAGGCACGCCAGAGAGGGATTTTCGGCGCGCCAAGCTTCGTCATAGACGGCGAGCTCTTCTGGGGTGATGACCGACTTGAAGACGCCCTGTCCTGGTTCCGCGAGACGCTGCATCACACGTCCTAGACAGCATCAGCCAGCTACTTGAACAGAGCCGCATACCTCGGGGCAAAGAACTTGGTGAATTCCCGAACCTCTGGCCGACGATAGGCGTCGGGGGACACCAGCATCACATGTTCGGCCGACAGTTCTTCCGGCGGGTCGAAACAGCAGATCAACGACGGATCGCCCTCTGCCATCTTCAGGTTGGCGATACCAAGCCCCCGTCCCGCGCGGATCGCCGAGTGCATCATGTCGGTCTCGGAAAACGACAGAACGATCTGATCCGGGGTGGCGTACTTCAAAAGCCACTGGTGAAACACCTGGGGAATGTCGTCACGCTGGAATGTCAGCAACCTGTGCCCCGCCAGATCGTCGGGCGAAGTCGGCAGCCCGTATTTCTCGGCATAGCTTGGTGAACCGAACAGTGAAAACCGCGCCGTGCTGATCTTGCGACAGATCAGGTCCGGTTCAATTGGCGAACGCGTAATCCGCAGGGCAACATCCGCCTCCCCCGCCATCAGGTCCAGAACCTGCGAGCCGGGAAGAAAATCGAACTTCACATCCGGCCTTTGCTCAACGAAATCGCTGAAGATCGCGCTGATCCGGGACGAAAAATTGGCCCGATTTGCCGTCACGCGGATTGGACGGCAGGCCTTCAGCCCCTGCGCCTTGTCCTCGAAATCCGCCGCCGCCTTTTCGAATGTCTCGGCGATCGGCAACAGGGCCCGCGCCACCTCGGTCGGATGGAACCCGCGCGTATCCCGCTCGAACAGCGTCAGCCCGATCTCGTGCTCCAGCGCGTCGATCCTCCGGGCCACGGTTGGCTGCGCGATATCCAGCCTGCGCGACGCGGCAAGGGTCGATCCCTCACGCATGACGGCAAGAAACACGCGAACATCGGACCAGTTGCGGAATGCGCTCTTCATTTTTGAATAACAGCACAACGCCAGCGCCAATTCCAGCAAATTGCTCGCCCCGCTAGCCTTGGATCAAGGCATCATACGGCAAGGATCAAGCACATGACCCACACGGCACTTCCCGCTTTCGCTCCATCGCTGACCGAAACTCTGTTTTCGTGGATGCGCTCCATCCGCCCGTCCCGGACACCAGTCGCTCCTGCCACGCCTGACGAGACCCGCGCACGACGTGACTTCATCATCGATATGCTCGATGAGAAGGCGACAGCGCTGGCCAGCGAAGCGGACGTGCAGACCATGATGCTGATCTATCCCTGCCGGTTCTGAACGGGCAAAAAAACGCCCCCGGGAATGACCCGGGGGCGTCCGTTTCAATGTCGTCAAAACTCAGTCGTAGTAGTAATAACCGGGATTGAGGGAGAACTGTCCGCCTATCGCATGGTCACCGGTTCCCGTCGTCAGGGTCCCGCCAATGCCGCCAGCGACCTGGTTTCCGGTTTCACCGTAGATGCCACCCATGAAGTCGAACGTTCCTTCCGCACCGCCAGTTGCGAAAGCGCTGCCAGCTACGCGGCTGCCCGAAATCGCGCCGTCAATTTCTCCGAAGACGGTACCCGAACTTCCCGAGGACTCTTCCTCGCAGCATAGAGATTCGCTGTAGAAACTGCCGAAGAACACACCGTCGATATCACCGCTGGCAAAGTCCAGCACCATGCCCATCGAACCGCTCATCGACGCCGTTTCGCCGCTCATCGCGAAAGATCCGCCATAGGTGGCTGCATCTGTCGTCAGGGCATCTACCGGCGTTTCCAGTCCATAGTTGCCAGAGCCAAACCCGTCGGATCCATAATAACTCCAGTATTTTGCGTAGTCCGGGTTTGTGTCCGAGTTGAGGTACACAGTTCGTGTTCCATCAGTGTAATTTCCGTAGAAGTAAGAACCGGAGTCATAATACGACGTCCGTGTCGGGAATTCGCGCTCCGGCCCGCCATCGACCGAGACATAAGCGGTCGAACGATCCTCGCTGACGCGGACCAGAACCTGACTGACCGTACCGTCGGAGTTCCCGACAAAGCCAGGAACACCCTCGCCTGTAATCTGGTCTATCGGAGTTGTTTCACCATCATTGACGACGGGCACATAGATATTGCCCGGCAACATGGCGCTGCTCAGGACTTCGCCATTCACGACAACTTCGTCGCGGATAAGGCCACAGGCAGAAACCGAGAGCAAAGTCGCGGCAAGCGCGCATTTAGTGAAGAATTTCATTTGGCTACCTTCATTGAACAATCTCATGAAGGCGTTTCATTCTCGGTTCAGGGCGGAAAAATGGCGCAATCCGCCCGAAATCCGGCTTCCGAGAAATAAACGATTAACCAAGAAATTCTCTGGCAAATTAGCAACAATATTCCCGCATAGACTGTATTGTTCAGCGCCAAAAATCTACCAGCGATTGAGCGCCGCCTCATCCTCGTCTTTGGCAGCAACCCATGAATCGCCGTCTTTGCCGAATTCCTTCTTCCAGAACGGCGCGCGTGACTTGAGGTAGTCCATCAAAAACTCGGCGGCTGCAAAGGCGTCGCCCCGATGCCGGGCGGCGGTGGCGACCATCATGATCTGGTCTCCGGGCTTCATCGGACCGAAACGGTGGATGATCATCGCGTCCGTCAGCGACCAGCGCTCGACTGCTTCGGCCCGGATCTTCTCCAGCGCCTTCTCGGTCATCCCCGGATAATGCTCGATCTCCATCGCGGTCAGCGTGCCCGCCTCGTCGCGCACCAGCCCCGAAAAGGTCACAACTGCGCCTGCGCCCTTGGATGCGGCCGTAAAGGCCTCCACCTCGGCGCCCATGTCGAAGGGCGCGTCCTGAACCCGGACGCTCACCCTCCCGTCATCGGCGGGAAGAAAGCCACTTCCCGCGCGTCCCCGATAGCCGCCGACAGGTCCTCGACCAGTTCCTGGTCCAGCGCCGCGCGCACGGCAGTGATGTCCGAAAAAGCCAGCGCATGGGCATCCGAGCGCGCCTTCAGTTCCTCGATCAGTTCGGCCACGGTGCCCGCTTTCGTATCGATGCGCTCCTTCGGCGCTCCGATCCGTTCGCGCAGCCATGCGAAATACAAGACGTCGATCATGCCTCGTCCTTCAGGTAAGGCAACGATTTCCTGAAATAATCGAAACCCGTGATTAGGGTCAAAGCGGCAGCAACCCACAATAGCGCAACGCCGACCCACCAGGTGACCCAGTAAGCCTGCTGAATCAGCCGAAGGTTCAGCGGATCATCCCCGCCCTCGAAAATCTCGGCGATCACCGAAGCGTCCATTCCGACGGTGCGTTCGATCAGCATGTGCTGGAATATGCCCGTCGCGAAAAGCACCGCGATGGATACCATCTGCGCCGTCGTCTTCCACTTGGCCAGCTTCGTGACCTTCAGCGTTCCCGCCGTGTCACCAAGAAACTCCCGAAGCCCCGAGACGAAAACCTCGCGGAACATGATCACCGTCGCGGGCAGCAGGATCCAGGGGTCCATGCCCGCGTATCCGGTGATTACCAGAAGCGCGATGACCACCATCGCCTTGTCGGCAATCGGGTCCAGCATGGCGCCCAGCTTCGATTCCTGCTTCCAGAGGCGCGCCAGGTAGCCGTCGAACCAATCGGTGACCGCCGCGCTGACAAACAGAAGCAGCGCGAACCAATCCGCCCAGGGGCGCGTGAAATACAGAAACATTAGGACCACGCCCGGCGCCGCCAGCAGCCGGAGAGTCGTCAGGATGTTCGGGATCGTCCAGGTCATGTCACGGGAATAATCCTCCTGCCGCCCGAGGGAAAGGGCTTGCTTGACCAAACGGCACGGTACGATGATGTCATGTGCAATTAACACCGGAAGACTATGTAAGCTCGTATGGGTATCACGCTTGCAAAACGCGAAGGCTACAGCAGGGCCGAGTATCTCTCGGACATGGCCGTCCATCTTGCCGGAATTCTGGCAGTCACGGCGGCGGTGCCCGTCCTGATTGTCCTCGCGGCCCTTCTCGACGGCAACGTGTGGCAGGTAACCGCAGCGTCGGTCTATGGCGCTTCGCTCTTCGCGATGATCGGCTGTTCGGCACTCTACAACATCTTCCCGCACCCCGACTGGGAATGGCTTTTGCAAAGGCTCGACCATTCCGCGATCTACCTGAAAATCGCGGGCACCTATACCGCCTTCGTGCTGATCGCCGGGCACGGCTTTGCGCTTGCCGCAGGTCTGTGGGCGGCGGCAGCGGCTGGAATATCGCTCAAACTGATTTCCCCCGCGCGATGGCGGCTGGTCGGCCTCGCCCTCTATATCGGCATGGGTTGGGCGGCGACCCTCGTGGGTTGGGATCTCTTTCGCAACCTGCCGGGACCTGTTGTCACGCTGGTTGCGACGGGGGGCCTGCTCTACACGGTCGGCGTCGTTTTCTACCTCTGGGACAGGCTGCCGTTTCACAACACCATCTGGCACTGCTTCGTGCTTGCAGCCAGCCTGACGATCTATTCCGGCCTCGTCGTCGCCGTCGTGCTTTGAAGCCTCAGAGAAACTCCAGTGCGGTGACCTTCGCCCGGAAGAACGGGAAATAGTCTGGCGTGTCGATCAGGTTACCGCCATCGACGCGGGTGGGCACCCGGAAACCGTCGAACGTGCGATATTCGGACAGCAACCCGCCAAACGGCTGCAAACGGTATTCACCATCGGAGTTCGCGTTGCTCCAGCGTTCGATGACCACTTTCAGTGGCGCACCGTCTTCTCCGACCGTGATATCGACCCACTGCGTAAATGCGCCGAAGGTCACGGTCGCCCGCGCTACGTCGTCACCCCGCGCCTCCCACGTCACGGTACTGGACGGAAAAAGCGCGGCAGGGGCCCAGAAGGCCGCCTCCGACACCACACGCCCGAAAGCCGAGCGGTGATGGTCGGGATCGCCCGAAATGCGCACCACAGGCGCCAGGTGAAAAAGCCAGAAGCGAGTCCATGAAGTCTCCGGCAACGCCGCGTCGGAACCCGTGATCATCCCGGTATTGAGCCGCCACAGCAAACCGTGCGGCGGAGCCAGGATCTGTCGCGCCCTCATCGGCTGGTACTTCGGATTGTCCTTCGTCCCAAGGCCAAGCTGCCCGTCCATCTCGATCACCGCGACCGTGCTCAGCCGGGTGCCGGGAGCGATCGTGAAATTGAAGTACCGCCGCGCCGGTTCCGGCAAACCGGCAACCATCGCCGGGTCGAAAACCGCCACGCTGTCCGCACCGACCGACGCCAGCCGCGACCAGGCGGCATTGGCCCGCACGGTATCTGTCAGCCGCCAGAGCAGCAGCCCAAGAACAACCGTCAGGATCAGGGCCAGGAACAGTTTCAGAAAGACCATGCGAAAAGGCTACTTCTCGTGGAAGAAATCATAGATCGTCTCGGCGATCGTATCCGAAATCCCTTCCACGGCCTTGAGGTCGCTCAAATCCGCGCGCGCCACCGCCTTGGCCGAGCCGAAATGCGCGAGAAGCGCCCGTTTCCGGGTCGCGCCCACGCCAGGCACGTCGTCCAGCGGCGTGGCGCCCACGGCCTTCGACCGCTTCGCCCGGTGCGCGCCGATCGCGAAACGGTGCGCCTCGTCGCGCATCCGCTGGATGAAATACAAGACCGGGTCGCCACGCTTCAGAACGAAAGGCCGCTCCTTGAACCGATGGAACTCTTCCTTCCCGAGGTCCCGGTCGATGCCCTTGGCGACACCCACCATGGGTACGTCCTCTACGCCAAGCTCCACCATGATCTCGTGGACCGCGCTGACCTGACCGGCGCCGCCGTCGATCAGCAACAGATCGGGCCATGCGTCCGACTGGCGGTCCGGGTCCTCTTTCAGCAGCCGCTTGAACCGCCGCGTCAGGACCTCCTTCATCATGCCGAAGTCGTCGCCGGGCGTCAGGTCCTCGCCCTTGATGTTGAATTTCCGGTACTGGCTCTTAACGAACCCTTCAGGCCCCGCCACGATCATCGCGCCAACCGCATGGGCACCCTGGATATGGCTGTTGTCGTAAACCTCGATCCTCGACGGCGGAGCGTCCAGATCGAACGCCTCCGCCAGACCCGCGAGCAGCTTCGACTGCGTGGCGGTTTCCGACATCTTGCGGGCAAGGCTTTCCCGCGCGTTGCGCAATGCCCCCGCGATCAGGTCCTTCTTCTCGCCCCGCTGCGGCACCTCGATCCGCACCTTCCGCCCTGCTTTTTCGCTGAGTGCCTCCGAGACCAGGTCCGCGTCCTCGATCTCGTCCGACAGCAGCACCAGCCGGGGGGGATCCTTCTGGTCATAGAATTGCGTCACGAAGGCCTGCATCACCTCGGCGGCCTCAGCCCCCGAGCCAGTGCGCGGATAGTAATCCCGATTGCCCCAGTTCTGGTTCGCGCGGATGAAGAACACCTGCACGCAGGCCTGCCCGCCCTCCATGTGCAGCGCGACGACATCCGCCTCGGTCACACCCGCCGGGTTCACAGCCTGGCTGCCCTGCACATAGGTCAACGCCTTCAGGCGATCGCGCAATGCGGCCGCGCGCTCGAATTCCATGGCGTCGGACGCCGCCTGCATCTCGGCGGCCAGCGTCTCCTGAACCTTGGTCGTCCGACCCTGCAGGAACCGCTCGGCATCCGACACCAGCCCGGCATAGTCAGCCTCGCTGATATAGCCGACGCAAGGCGCGCTGCACCGCTTGATCTGGTACAGAAGGCAAGGACGGGTACGACTCTCGAAGGTGGCATCGGAACAGTTCCGCAACAGGAACACCTTCTGCAACTGGTTCAGGGTCCGATTCACCGCCCCGGCCGAGGCGAAGGGTCCGTAATAGGCGCCCTTCTCCTTCTTCGCGCCCCGGTGCTTCTTGATCTGCGGAAACGCGTGCTCCTTCGAGACAAGGATATTCGGGAACGATTTGTCGTCGCGCGCCAGCACGTTGTAACGCGGCTTCAACTGCTTGATCAGGTTCTGTTCCAGCAGCAAAGCTTCGACCTCGGTCCGCGTCGTCAGGAACATCATCGAAGCCGTATCGCGGATCATCCGCGCGATCCGCGGGGTATGGCCCGTCGGTCGCGCATAGGACGACACCCGCGCCTTCAGGTTCCGCGCCTTGCCGACGTAAAGAACCGCACCTTTCTCATCCAGCATCCGATAGACGCCCGGCGACGCGTCCAGCGTCCTCAGGTAGGACTGGATGACTTCGTGGCCTCTAGGGACGGGTTTTGTCGGTGTGTCGGTCATCGGTCTAGTATGAAGCGATTCTGAATCTGGCTGCACCGACTGGCCGTCGGCGGCAAGGGCAAACCTGTCCACGGAATCTGTGGATAACCCTCGGGAGAACTCTGCGGCACAGGGAATTTTCTGTTAGTTTCAGGAGCTTTCATGTCATTGCACAATTTTTAGGCAATTGTCTAAATAATTGATTTCATTTAATATTTTTTTCGCGTTAAGCAAAATGTTGAAAACATTAGGTATTTTGTAACACATTGGTGAAGACCCGGACCAAGCGGTGCAAAACTTGCGCCGCCTCATCCCACGGATTGGACATCCAGCCTATTCGACACCCAGCACATCCGGCGTCTGCCAGCCAAGGTGCTGGCCTCCATCGATGCACAGAAGCTGGCCGGTCACAGAAGGCGCATCCAGGAAGTATCCCAGCGCATGGGTGATATCCGAAGGGTCAGCGCCGCGCTTCATGATCGTCGCGGCCCGTTGATTTGCGAAGTGCTCTTCGGACTGCCGCACGCCCTGCATGGTCGGACCCGGGCCGATCGCGTTCACGCGCACTATCGGGGCCAGAGCCTGCGCGGACGTCCGTGTCAGCGTCCATAGCGCCGACTTGGCAATCGTATAGCTCATGAACTCGGGCGTCAGCTTGCGAACCCGCATGTCGATCATGTTGACGATCAGCGCCTGGGCGGTGGGTTCATTCCAGCGCCCCTCGATCACCGGTTCGGGCGCCTGCTCTGCAAACTTCTGCGTCAGCACGAAAGGCGCGCGAAGGTTCGATTCCAGGTGCCGGTCCCAGCTCTCTCGGGTAGCCGTCTCGATATTGTCGTACTCGAATATCGAGGCGGAGTTCACCAGCACCACAAGAGGCGCTCCGATCGCGTCCACCGCCTCGGAAACCAGCGATTGCATCTGCGCTTCCGCCGTCAGGTCCGCCTGAACGGTCACGGCATTGACGCCATGGCCTCGGCACATGCCAGCGACTTCCTCAGCCTCCTTGGCCGAACCGTTGAAGTGGATTACAACGTCATGGCCACGCTCGGCCAGGAACAGCGCCATCGCCCTGCCCAGCCTTTTGGCCCCACCTGTGACAAGCGCCGCTCCGGTCATCCGCTCACCACCATGACCACGTAAACGACGTAGAGAGCGCTCAGCACCACGCCCCAGCGACGGGTCAGGTCAAGCCCTTTCACAAAGACGAACGGCAAAATCAGAAGCGATGCGGCAAGCATTACCCAAAGATCGAAATCCAGAAACTCGGCTCCAACCGGGATCGGGCCGAACAGGCTGGCCACTCCGATGATGGCCAGAAGGTTGAACATGTTCGAACCGATAACGTTGCCCAACGCCACATCCGCCTGCCGCCGAATAGCCGCCATGACGGTGGTCGCAAGTTCCGGCAGCGACGTGCCTAGCGCGACAAGGGTCAGCCCGATGACGGCATCCGACACCCCGAAGTTTTTCGCGATCACCAGAGACGCATCCACCAGGATGTCTGCGCCCAAGGGAAGACCGATCAGGCCAAGCGCCAGAAAGACCCCGATCTTCCACCAGGGCATGTTCGGGTCGAGACCCTCGATGTCTTCGTCCTCGCCAAGAGTCCCGTTGGCCTTCTCTCGCCGATGTCCCAAAGCTTCGCGCGCCTGATCCAGAAGGATCAACGCGAGGATGGCCAGGAAGATCAAACCATCGATCCATGTGATCGGACCCATGAACGAAAATCCGATGAAACCGGCCGTGACCAGCAGCATCAGCACATAACTCTTCCGCGTATCGCAATGCGACGTGTGCAATCGAGAAATCAGCGCCGGTATCCCAAGGACCAGCAGGATATTGGCCGTGTTCGAGCCGACGACGTTGCCCAGCGCAAGACCCGGCGCGCCGTCGATGATCGCCTTCACCGAGATCAGCAGCTCAGGTGCCGATGTACCGAAAGCCACGATCGTCAGGCTGACCAGAAGGGCCGGAATCCCGACCCGAAGCGACAGGTTCACCGCGCCACGGACCATAAGGTCACCGGCCAGAAGCAGGATGATCAGACCCAGACCCGCAAACAACCACTCCATCCGGTCAGGCCTTCCCGCAGGGGCATGGGCCACGCCCGATGCGATACCGCCCGCACGACGGGCACTTGGCCGAGGTCAGCCGCCGCGGCAGCAATAGCCCCAGCTTCCCGAACATGCCGAGGACGGCGATGAACACGAGGAACAGGGAGACTATCTTGAGTATCATGAAGGTCTCAGACCCCGAACCGGGCAAAAGCGGCCCGGCTTTCGAGTTCTGCCATCGCATCGCCGGCGAGCGAAGCTCCGAACCGGGCCAGAAGCGGGCGACGCTGCTCATAGACTTTCAGGACGACCTTCTCGCCGAAAATCTCCTTCATCTTCGGCACCAGATGCCCGACGCCATCGATCAACCCGGTCTGCACGGCACCATCTCCGACCCAAATCTCTCCGGTGAACAACTCCTGCGCCTCGTCCAGCTTGGCGCCGCGCCGCTCCCTGACATGCTCGATGAAACCCCGATGGATATGATCCTGCAATTCTCTCAGACGGGTAACGTCCTCGGGCTTCTCGGGACGGAATGGATCAAGCATGCTCTTGGACTTGCCCGCCGTATAGACCCGGCGCTCTATACCGTGCCGTTCGATGAACTGGTCCAGCCCGAACCCGGCAGATATCACGCCGATCGATCCGACGATGGAATGCCGGTCAACCCAGATTTCATCGGCCGCACAGGCGATGTAGTAACCGCCAGACGCGGCGACATCCTCGACGAAGGCATAGACCTTCACGCCCTTCTCTTCCGCCAAACGGCGAATGCGCGCGGCGATCAGGGACGACTGCGACGGACTGCCACCCGGCGAATTGATCGACAGCGCCACGGCCTCGGGCTTTCCTCGCGTGAACGCCTTCTGGATCATCCCTGCAAGTCCGGCATCGCTCAACGTGGCGCCACGCGACTGTGCCGCGATCATCCCCTGGAGGCGGACAACCGAGACAACCGGCGGAGCTTTGACGAATGGGATATAGCGCCTCATGCCGAGCGATGTAGGCCGCATCGCACACCGCAACAAGGCGGGATCGGAGCAGAAAGCGAGATTGTTGCGACAAATCCTGTTCCGGAACGCGCCGAGTGACGTGCGATCATTGCTTGATCCGGTACCCGGTCCGGAAGATCCACCAGACGATACCAAGGCACGACACAAGGAACAGCGTGATCGCCGCAAGGCTGGCAGCAACAGGAACATCCGCCATTCCGAAGAACGACCATCGGAAACCCGATACCAGGTAAAGCACCGGATTGAAGTGCGACACGGTTTGCCAGAAGGGCGGCAGCATCGAGATCGAATAGAACGACCCGCCAAGGAAGACCAACGGCGTGACGACGAGAAGCGGCACAAGGTTCAACTGCTCGAAGCTCCTCGCCCATATCCCCAGAATGAAACCCAGAAGCGCAAAACTGACCGAGGTCAGCACAAGGAACAGTAACATCAGGATCGGATGCGCAATGCTCAGATCGACAAAGAAGAACGACGTTCCCAGAATGATCAGCCCGATCAGCAAGGCCTTGAACGCCGCCGCACCGACATAGCCGATCACGATCTCGAACGACGACAGAGGCGCCGACAGAACCTCGAAGATGGTGCCGATGAACTTGGGGAAGTATATCCCGAAGCTGGCGTTCTGGATGGCCTGCTGCAACACGGTCAGCATGATCAGCCCCGGCACGATGAAGGCGCCATAGCTCACACCGTCCACTTCCTCGATCCGGCTGCCGATGGCCGCGCCGAAGACAACGAAATAAAGCGAAGTCGACAGGACAGGCGACACGATCGACTGAATGATCGAGCGATAGAAGCGCGACATCTCGAAACGCCAGATGGCAAGAATTCCATACAGGTTCATGCCGCGCTCTCCCGCACCAGGCCCACGAAGATGTCTTCCAGAGAAGACTGGCTGGTCTGAACGTCCCGCAGCGTCAGCCCGGCAGACTGCAGATCCCTCAAAAGCGAGGTGATGCCGGTTCTCTCGCCTTTCGTGTCATAGCTGTAAACCAGCACGCGCCCATCGTCTTCGATGCTCAGATCGTACCCGGACAAAGCTGCCGGCAATGCCCCGACAGCGCTCGTCAGCTCGATCCGCATCTCTTTTTTCCCCATGCGCGCCATCAGCGCGGTCTTGTCTTCGACAAGAAGCAACTCGCCCTTGTTGATGACCCCGATCCGGTCGGCGATGGCTTCGGCTTCCTCGATGTAATGCGTGGTCAGGATGATGGTGACGCCATCCTGCCTCAAGCGCTCGACCAGGTCCCACATGTCCCGGCGCAATTCCACGTCGACCCCGGCCGTCGGTTCATCCAGGAACAGAACCCGCGGTTCATGCGCCAGTGCCTTGGCGATCATCACACGCCGCTTCATCCCGCCCGACAACGTGACATTGCGGTTGTTCCGCTTGTCCCAAAGCGACAGGTCTTTCAGGATCTGCTCCAGGAAGGCCGGGTCGTGACGCTTTCCAAAAAGCCCCCGGGAAAACCGCACCGTATTCCGGACGAACTCGAACGGCTCGATCGAGACCTCCTGTGGCACAAGACCGATCAACTGTCGCGCGGCACGATAGTCCCGCATGATGTCATGCCCGCCGACAGTCACCTGCCCGGAGCTGGGCGACGTGATCCCGCAAATCGTCGAGATGAGCGTCGTCTTGCCCGCGCCATTGGGGCCCAGCAGCGCGATGATCTCGCCCTGCTCGATATCAAGCGAAACACCCTTCAGCGCCTGAAAACCGCCGTCGTAGGTCTTGGTCAGATCCCTGACCTGAACGATGCCACTCATCGGGCACCTCCTTTCCCACCTCAGATAGTGCACCCACGCAGGGTGCAACACTGCGATAACGCGCATGGTCACTATGCCGAAATGCATAGGCCTCAGGGGCGCGGAACAACTTGCCCGCCTGCAAACGAAAGCCCCAAACAAAACGGGCCGCCCCGAAGGACGGCCCGGAAACTCGGCGCGACGCGCTTAGTTCTGAGCGTAGTATTCGATGACGAGGTTCGGTTCCATCATCACCGGATACGGCACGTCCGACAGGCCCGGCGTGCGCACGAAGGTCGCCTTCATCTTCGAGTGATCGACTTCCAAGTAATCCGGGACGTCACGCTCGGGCAGTTGGGCGGCTTCCAGAACCAGCGCCATCTGCTTGGATTTGTCGCGAACCTCGATCACGTCGCCTTCCTTCACGCGGTAGGAGGCGATGTTTACCCGGCTTCCGTTCACCAGGACATGGCCGTGGTTCACGAACTGACGCGCGGCGAAGATCGTCGGCACGAACTTGGCGCGGTAGACGACGGCGTCGAGGCGGCGCTCCAGGAGGCCGATCAGGTTTTCGCCGGTGTCACCCTTCACCCGAGCAGCTTCCGCAAAGATGCGCTTGAACTGCTTTTCCGTCAGGTCGCCGTAATAGCCCTTCAGCTTCTGCTTGGCGCGAAGCTGCAGACCGAAGTCGGACATCTTGCCCTTGCGGCGCTGGCCGTGCTGGCCGGGGCCGTACTCGCGGCGGTTGACGGGGGATTTCGGACGGCCCCAGATGTTTTCGCCCATCCGGCGGTCGATTTTGTACTTGGCAGCGGTGCGTTTGGTCACCTCTGATCTCCTTCTGAATGCCCCAGTGGGCGTGAAGGGCGTTGTCCTCCTTCCCGGATTTTGCCGGGACGACAGGTTTCCCCTTGCGGGGTCCACCAACACCAATGAAGCGGCGCTTATACAACGGATTGAACGGCTGTCAACAGGTCAAACGCCGCGCTGCGGCGCGCACGGCAACCCAGCAAACGCGCACGCCGAAGACTCAGGTTTTCTTGGGGAACCTCAGTCCCACCAGACCCACCAGCGCGAGACGCCAACCAGGCTCGATCCATCGGTTCCGCGGTTCTCTGCGTTCACCTCGTCCGCGCAGAGTACGAAGAAGCGGCTCAGGATTTCACGCGCCTCTTCCTCTGTCTCCGGCGGACGGGTAACCTCGAAGCCAAGGTGATCCGTGGAGGCCGTGATGATCCGCGCACCGTACTTTTCCCACAGCCAGCGGCAATGGGCGACCAGAACAGGTTTCGGCACCGAAGTTGCATAGGTCCCATGCTGCAGCCATGCGGCAGACTTCCACGGCGCGTCCGTCGCGATAAGCCCGGCGGCCAGGGTGTCTCCGTGCCGGGGTGTCAGATAGTCGATCGGATCGGGGTAGATCCGGTGCCCGGTGCCCTCCGTCTCGATCGCCCCGATGACGTCCCGGATCTCCCTCAATTCTTCGTCGCTGCCCTCGCCCGAGAACTCCAGTTCGGCCAACTGCGCCTTCAGCGTCTCGACGGTGCTGGCCGGCTGCGGCGCGTCATCGCCCAACGGCCCGATGTCGAAGGGCGTACTGGAAAGCAAGGCAGGACGCGTTCCAGTCACGGCCCAGCGCAACAGTCGGACAGGAAGAACAAGCGCATCGTAGGGCAGGATAAGCACGCGCCAGATGGCATTGAACCGTTTCAGGGACCCTTCCATCTCCGCTTCCGCATGGGCCAGTTCCGGTCGCCGCGCAGCGAACCACTCGTCCACGTCGATCGTACCGGCTTCCGCGAGGATGGCATCAGGATCCTCGAACTCGTCGACGCACTCGGCCCATTCGACAGAGAACACATCTGCATCCCCCAGAAGAACCGGAACAAGCCCGGGCCGGTCCTGCATGATCCTGTGCAAGCTCTCATCGGCGGACGATACGGGAAGTTGCTCAAGCGAAAATGGAAGTGAAATCATGGGCGCGCGCGGATCTTGAAACTCTGATCCGGCCAGAAACTCTTCCAATCATGGCGAAAACAGGGCGGCGCACGATCCAATCGGTGCCAGTCCGGCCCTTTGTTGCCGGAACACATCACAACCGGGATCAGGCTGCGGCCAGCAACGCCACTTCCGCGCGGCTCAGAACCGGGCGCACCAAAGGACCATAAGCTGCAGGTTCGGCATTCAGCGCCGGCATCACATCGAACAGCCTCTGACGCTCGGCCTCCGGCAAAGCGTGCAGGGGAGCCGCGGAAGGATGGAACGTCTCGGTCTCGAACCCGTTGGCCATGATGACGTGATGCTGCTCCAGCAGCAGAAGAAAATAGGTGACAGGGCGGTGCAGCGCCTCTCTCAGGATGGCGTCGCCATCCACAAGATCCCGGGCCGCGACAAGCGCCTCGGTGACTTCCTCGGCGTCGGCATGCCGGCCTCGCATCAGCAATCTTTGATACGGCGAGACGACCAGGGGTTCGTCGGCCCGGAACCGGTCCAGCGCCCCTTGGCAAAGCTTCACCGGCGCCAGCTCCGGCTCACGCCACAGCTCCCCGATGCTCAGTGTCCGCGCACCGATCCAGATCAGTTCCTGAACCCCCGCATCGAGAGTCAGAACCTTGTCGCCCGCCGAGAGATGCTCGATCTGCCTCGAACCTCCCGGTGTCTCAATCCATGTGCCGCTGGTCAGCCCAAAGACGCCGCTCGCTCTGCCAACACTCTTGGTGATCCCGAATGTCTCGACCCATTCGATCCGAAGCGGCAGGCCCGCGGGCGGGACGCCGTCGGCAAACAGCAAGAGCGGATGCTCCAGACCGGATATGGAGATCATGGTCGCCATCCATGTTTCACGGCCATCGGACAGCCTGAAGCTGCGATCCGGCCGACCAGCAGGCGACGCTGAAGCCTCGACCAGCTTGTCTGTTGCTTGCCCGATTACGGCGCGCGCTGCGGCGGCGGCATGATTCCGGAATGCGGTGTCCGAAGAAAACGTCCCGCGTTCCGCCAATCGGACCGCTGCGCTTATGTCAACAGCCTCACCCGACCAGCGCCAGTAGGCGTTGGTCCGGATATCCGCCTCCGGAGCTTCGGCGTGACCGTCGACTTCGGTCTGAGACCACGACATCAGAAACGCGCCGGACCGGCCCGCTGTACTGCTCATCCTACCCGCCTCGTTTTTTATCGTTGCCGGCACTTTAACAGGACGAGGACCCCGGGGAAGAGCCATGGGTTCGTTATCTCAGAACCTGAGTCCAAGGTGCAACGCACCCACGAACTGCCCCTCCCGCTGGGCCTCGAATTCACGACCCAGCCAGGAAATCCCGTAAAAAACGTCGAACCGCTCGCGTTCATAGTGAACTCCGGCGCGCAGACGCGTCCGCATGTCGGTCAGGTCATACCCAAGGGATGCGGGCAGATAGAGGCTCTTGCGAACCCACGCAACGTCGCCCCCCACGAGGAAACTGACGCCGTCATTCCCCTGCCGAACCAACGGCACGCGGTGCCCGGTAACGGGAAGACGGGTCATGAGGTCGTCGCGTCCGATGCCCCCAAAACTCAGATCGGCGCCGATGCGCACAAGGTCTTCAGGTCCCGCCTGGGCCTCCAGGAACGGTCGGATTTGGAAACTTCCCGCATCCCAGGCCCGAGAGATCTCGCCGCTGACCTGCGCCCGCACGGCATCCTCGATCTGGAAATCGTCCAGCGTCGGAACCGGAAAACCGAGGATGCGGTGCAAGTTCCGCTGAAACTGCAACAGTCCGGTTTGCGGCCCGACCACGAAGAGGTCGCCGCCAAGGCGCAGGTCGAACGCGCCACGTGACGCATGTGTATCTACACCAAGTGCGAAGACCCCCGCATGACGCCGGTCGGTCGGCAGCGGCGACGTCAGATTGGACGGCGTCAGGATATCGCTGCGCAACCGCCATTCCAGCAATTCGCCCAAGGTCGCCGGAGCGCGCCCCGTCCACGCGGGACCGGTCGCCAATGCGACTTGCGCCGAGTTGCTCTGCCAGCGGTCATACCAGTCCCCGAGAGAGTCGTTTGATCCGGCAAAGGACAAGCCCAGCGTCTCAGCCGAACAGACTCCGGCTGAAAGGACAAGGCACAGAGCTGCCGCAAGGCAGCGCTGGATCAACCGCACTTGGAATGGCCACACGAGGGACAGGTCATGCATCCTTCGATCATCTGCATCCCGAACTGGCCGCAACTCGGACAGGCGGGCCCCCGCGGCTGATCGAGGTTGACCACCTGCGCGCGCGGATCCTCCTTCAGCCCCATCCCTTCACCACCGATGAAGCCGATCGAGATGAGATGCCGCTCGATCACACCGCCGATCGCGGCCAGGATCGACGGCACATACTTGCCGTTCATCCAAGCGCCACCCCGCGGGTCGAACACCGCCTTGAGTTCTTCCACCACGAACGACACGTCGCCGCCCCGCCGGAACACCGCCGAGATCATCCGCGTCAGCGCCACGGTCCAGGCGAAATGCTCCATGTTCTTGGAGTTGATGAAGACCTCGAACGGCTGCCGCCGCCCGCCGACGATGATGTCGTTGATCGTGATATAGATCGCGTGCTCGCTGTCGGGCCACTTCAGCTTGTAGGTATTGCCCTCCAGCGTCTGCGGCCTGTCAAGTGGCTCGGCGATGTAGATGACGTCGCCATGCGGCACGTGCGGCGCATCCTCATCCTTGGCCACGACCTCGGTCGATTTCTCTTCGCTGACACTCAAAACCGACCCCGTCACCGCGTTCGGCCGGTACGTCGTGCAGCCCTTGCAGCCGGTCTCGTAGGCCTGAAGGTAAACGTCCTTGAAATCCTCGAAGGAGATATCCTCGGGGCAGTTGATCGTCTTCGAGATCGAGGAATCCACCCACTCCTGCGCCGCCGCCTGCATTTTCACGTGGTCAGCGGGGGCAAGTGTCTGCGCGTTCACGAAGAACTCCGGCAACTCTGCGTCCCCGAACTTTTCGCGCCACATCTGCACCGCGTAATCAACGACCTCTTCCTCGGTGCGCGAGCCGTCTTTCTGAAGAACCTTGCGCTTGTAGGCATAGGCGAAGACCGGTTCGATCCCGGACGAAACGTTCCCGGCATACAGGCTGATCGTGCCAGTCGGCGCGATCGAGGTCAGCAGCGCATTGCGGATACCATGCTGGCGGATCGCATCCCGCACATCATCGTCCATCTTCAGCATGGCGCCCGAGGCAAGGAACTTGTCGGCGTCGAACAGCGGAAACGCGCCCTTCTCCTTCGCCAGATCGACGCTCGCCAGATACGCCGCACGCGCGATCCGGTGCATCCAGTCCCAGGTCTGCGCCACGGCCTCGTCCGAGCCATAGCGCAGGCCCAGCATCAACAGCGCATCCGCCAACCCGGTCACGCCCAGCCCGATACGGCGTTTGTTCCGCGCCTCTTCGGCCTGCGCAGGCAGCGGAAAGCGCGAGGCATCGACCACGTTGTCCATCATGCGCACCGCTGTCGCCACAAGCTGGTCCAGCGCAGCGGTGTCGATATCCGCACCCTCTTCGAACGGGTCCGACACAAGACGGGCAAGATTGATCGACCCAAGCAGGCAAGCGCCATAGGGCGGCAACGGCTGTTCGCCGCAGGGGTTTGTGGCGGCTATGGTCTCGCAATAGGCCAGGTTGTTCATCGCGTTGATACGGTCGATGAAGATCACGCCCGGTTCGGCATAATCATAGGTCGCCCGCATGATGCGGTTCCACAAATCCCGCGCCTCGACGGTGCGATAGACCTTGCCTTCGAAAACCAGATCCCAAGACCTGTCGGCCTTCACCGCCTCCATGAAGGCATCGGTCACCAGCACCGAGACGTTGAAATTGCGCAACCGTGACGGGTCAGACTTGGCGCTGATGAAATCTTCGATATCCGGGTGATCGCAGCGCATGGTCGCCATCATCGCGCCCCGGCGCGATCCGGCGGACATGATCGTCCGGCACATCGCATCCCAGACGTCCATGAAGGAAAGCGGCCCCGAGGCATCCGCGGCCACGCCCTTCACATCCGCGCCCTTCGGACGGATCGTGGAGAAGTCATAGCCGATCCCGCCGCCCTGCTGCATGGTCAGAGCGGCCTCTTTCAGCATGTCGAAGATCCCGCCCATGCTGTCAGGGATCGTGCCCATGACGAAGCAGTTGAACAGTGTCACCGATCGCGCAGTGCCCGCGCCGGCGGTGATCCGGCCTGCCGGCAGGTATTTGAAATCCTCCAGCGCGGTATAGAACACATCCTCCCAGTGCGCCGGGTCGGCCTCTTCCGCCGCCAGCGCCCGTGCGATCCGCCGCCAGGTATCCTCGACCGTCACATCGATGGGCAGACCGTCAATGTCCTTCAGACGGTATTTCATGTCCCAGATTTGCTCGGCGATCGGGGCAGCGAAGCGGGTCATGGCGATTCCTGTCAATTGAGGCTCTCCAATGTAGACGTTGCGGCTAATTTGCACAACAGCTTGAAGCCTGCGTGACAGCCGCTACGATATGATGTGTTGCTTGGGGACGACTCTGTGGATAACTCGCTGAACCTCATAAAACTCTGCGTCGGCGCAGAAGGTGTCCAGGACCTGATCGACTGGCAGAAGACCCCGCGTGCCAAAGGCCCGGACGGGCTGCCGCGCCATGTGACCCGCATGTGGCCCAAGCGCGACGCCGAGTTGCTGGAGGGTGGGTCGCTCTACTGGGTGTTCAAGGGCGTCGTCCTGGCGCGTCAGCGGATCGTCCGCCTGGACGAGGTGGATCGCGGCGATGGAATCCGGTGTTGTGGCATTGTTCTGGACCCCGAAGTCGTGCGGACCGAGGCCGTGCCGAAACGCCCGTTTCAGGGCTGGCGCTATCTGGAAGGCAAGGTCGCGCCCCGCGATCTGCCCCGCGGGAAAGCGAACGACGATCTGCCCCCGAAACTGATGGCAGCACTGGCCGAGATCGGAGTGCGATAGCGGGGCTCGGTTCTCGAAGGAATTCAGACAAGACTCAACAGGGTTGATCAAAGCCGTGCCACGACCGATATCCATGTCATGGCGTGGTGGGACCGACTGATCGAGCGCCGCATCCTCAAGGCGCGGGCCGAAGGGCAGCTTGAAAACCTGCCCGGCGAAGGCCAGCCGCTACCCGACCGGCCCGGAGACGCGCTGGTGGATCCGGGACTGGCGGCGGGCTACCGCATCATGGCCGAGAACGGAGTTCTTCCCGAAGAATTCCGCATCGCCAAACTGGCCTCCGAGGCCAAGGAACATCTGGCCACCCTGTCCGATCCCGCGGCACGCAAGGCCGCAATGGCGAAACTCGCCGATCTCGAGATGCGGCTGGCCATCGCCCAGGAAGCCCGGCGCAAGTTCCACGGCAACTGAGGCCTAGGCAATCCCGAGTTTCGCAAGAAGCCGCGCGAGATTGTCCTCGTCCTCGCCGTCCAGCGCGACCGTCTTGGACCGGAACAATGTCGCCTGGCTGGCGTGAATCACATTGCCGATGATCTTGAGGTGATTGGCATCCAGCGTCGCCCCCGTAGAAGTGATATCGGCGATGGCCTCGGCGGTCAGGTTGGCCACCGTTCCTTCGGTCGCGCCCTGGCTGTCGACCAGCTGGTACCCGGCGACACCCGCCGCTTTCAGGTGGGCCCGGATCAGCCGGTGATACTTGGTAGCGATGCGCAGCCGGAAGCCATGCGCCTTCCAGAAAGCGTCTGCGACAGCATCCAGATCATCCAACGAGGAAACATCCGTCCAGCTTTTCGGCACGGCAAGAACAAGATCGGCCTGACCGAAGCCCAGCTTGGCAAGGGGCGCAATCTTGCGGTCCCATGCCGCAATCTTCTCCTGCACGACATCCGACCCCGTGACGCCCAGTGCAATTCGGCCACGCGCCAGCTCGCCCGGGATCTCGCCAGCCGAAAGAAGCACCAGTTCGATGCCCTCCGCGCCATGCACACGTCCCGCATACTCGCGGTCGGCACCGGTGCGTTCGACCCGCACGCCACGCTCGGCGAACCAGTCGAACGTGTCCTGCATCAGACGCCCCTTGGAGGGAATGCCGAGTTTCACGCTCATGACCGGCTCCCCTTCAGCGCCAGAAGAACCTCGGGGCGGATCACGCCGCCCACCGCCGGGATGGTCGCGCCACCGTTCATTGCGGCGGTCAGAAGGTCATAGCGCCCTCCGGTCGCGACCGGTGCCAGACCGGACGCCTTGAAGCCGAAAACGAAGCCGGAATAGTACTCCAGCGACGTGAGACCGAAGCTGGCCTCGAAGAGCAGTTCGCCAGTATCGATGCCACGTGAGGCCAATGCATCCAGCACAAGCGCGACCCGGTCGGCGGCAAGTGCGATCAGCTCGACGCCGTCGGCGATGCGCTTCATGCGTTCGACCGCAAGCGGAGCGGTATCGGCCAGCGACAGCAAGGCCCGGATGCGCGCGACCTCGTCAGCAGCAAGCGGCGGGGTCTCGGCCTCCTCGGCCAGAAGCGCCACGCGCGCCGCGATCTCTTCCGGCGAGCGCAGGCCCACGTGTGGAATGCCCGGGTCAGGCAGCGGCGGTGGCGGCGGAGCCGGGCGCGAGAAACGCTCGATCAGCGCATCGAACCGCCTGGGACGCCAGAGATGGCGATAAAGCGCCTTCTTCCGCCGTTCGGGCGTGTCGAGGCTTTCAATGGCCGCGGTCAGGACCGAGAAATCGCCGATGGTCCGCGTAACCGGAACATCGCCCAGGGCTTCATCCATGGACGCGAAGACCTCCGCATCGGCGGCCTCCTCATCGTCGCCGCCGAACAGCTCGTATCCCACCTGGATGTACTCGCTGGGCCGGTCCTCGTCGTCTTCCTGACGCCGAAAGACTTCGCCCGCATAGGTATAGCGCGCCGCGCCGGTGCCGCTGTCCAGATGACGCTGCACCAGGGGCACGGTGAAGTCCGGCCGCAGCATCATCTCACCGCGCAGCGGATCCTGCGTCACGAAGGCGCGCGCCCGGATATCCTCGCCATAAAGGTTCAGAAGCGCACCTGCGGGCTGCAGGATATCGGCTTCGAACACCTCGGCACCCCGCGCCTCAAAGAAAGCGCGCAGACGGTCGGCCTCGGCCCGGATATCGGACTTGGCGCTCACCTTGCGAGGATCTCGCGCACCTTGGCCACCATCTCGGCCCTGGCACACTCGAACTGGGCGGGCTGATCCTTCCACTCCTCCAGCGTCGCGGTCTCGGCAATCTTGGCGCCCAGGATGAGGTCCTTGATCTGAAGGACACCGCGCTCGGCCTCATCAGAGCCCTGGATGATGGCGACGGGGCTCTGGCGCTTGTCGGCGTATTTGAGCTGGTTGCCGAAGTTCTTGGGATTCCCGAGATAGACCTCGGCGCGGATCCCGGCCGCGCGCAATTCTGCGGCCATCGACTGGTAATCCGCCATCCGGTCGCGGTCCATCACCGTGACGACGACGGGGCCGGTCGTGCCGGAACCAGCTCTCCCCTTCATGCGAAGGGCCGCCAGCAAACGGTCGACGCCGATCGAAATCCCGGTCGCGGGGACGGCCTGCCCGGTGAAACGCTTGACCAGATCGTCATAGCGCCCGCCACCAGCGACAGAACCGAACTGGCGGGGATTGCCCTTTTCGTCGGTGATCTCGAAGGTCAGTTCGGCCTCGAAGACAGGCCCGGTGTAGTAGCCGAGGCCACGGACGACCGAGGGGTCCATCACGATGCGATCCTCGCCATAGCCCTGCGCGCGGACAAGATCGACGATGTGGCGCAGTTCGCTTACGCCCTCCTCGCCAACGGATGAACCATCGACGAGGTTCCTCAGTTCCAGCCAACGATCCTCGAACGAAAGTTCCGCCGCACCTACGAACCGCATGATCAGTTCGGCCTGCCGGTCAGTCAGCTTCGCGCCTTCGGTGAAATCCCCGCTTTCGTCTTTCCTGCCATCGCCAAGAAGAGAACGCACACCCGCCGTCCCAAGCCGGTCCAGCTTGTCGATGGCGCGCAGAACGATTCCGCGCGTTCCGCTGTTCTCCTCGCTGTCGGTCAACCCCGCGACCTCCAGAACCCCGTTCAGAACCTTCCGGTTGTTGACGCGGATGATGTAGTCCCCGCGCTCGATCCCCACGGCCTCCAGCGAATCCGCCAGCATCATGCAAATCTCGGCATCGGCGGCCACGGACCCTGTCCCAACGGTATCCGCGTCGCACTGGTAAAACTGGCGGAAGCGGCCCGGTCCCGGCTTCTCGTTCCGCCAGACCGGACCCATCGCATAGCGGCGATACGGCGTCGGCAGATCGTTCCGGTGCTGGGCGTAGACACGGGCAAGCGGCGCCGTCAAATCATAGCGCAGCGCCAGCCAGTCGCCGTCGTCGTCCTCCTGCCACGCGAAAACGCCCTCGTTCGGACGATCAACGTCGGGAAGAAACTTGCCCAGCGCCTCGACGGTTTCCACGGCCGAGGATTCCAGCGGGTCGAACCCATACCGATGATAAACCCCGGCAATGGCGTCCAGCATCGCCTTGCGTTCGGTCACGTCAGCGCCGAAATAGTCGCGAAACCCTTTCGGCGTTTCAGCCTTGGGGCGCGGGGCTTTCTTCTGCTTGGCCATGGGCCCATCCTCTGGTCTGGTCGCGCGGGGGTTTAGCCCGAAGGCATTGGGTCGGCAAGGAGAACAACCATGACCGAGAGGATCGAGGAACGACTGGCGCATCTGGAACGCCTCGCCGACGAGCTGAACGAAATCGTGGCACGGCAAGGTCAAGAGATCGACCTGCTGACCAGGCGTGTCGAGATGCTGATGCAGCGCGAGGCGGCGCGCGAACAGGAAGGCGGCGGCGGCGTGGTTCTGGGCGACGAGCGCCCACCGCACTACTGAGACGCCCTGTCACAAAACCGAGTCCTTCATGCAGTAGTCTCGGTTCCGGATGGACAATCCCGATCCGTGCAAGATGGCCGGTCATGTTTCCCGTCCCCGGTGCCCGGATCACCCGGACGCCACGACCAGTTAGAACCTTGGGCGCTTTTGCGCGCCGATTCTGATCTGGCTCCTCCTACCAATGAATGCGGGGGGAATCATTTTTGCACAGGTCACGTTTGATTTTCACTCTTTTGCGCAGATGTGTTGCTTTGTAGCTAGGCTCCAAAGGAGTTTCGACATGAGCTACTCTGCAGATCCGGGAATGTGCATTGGGCACACGCATCTGAAAGTGTCCGATCTGAATCGCGCCATCGCCTTTTACCGTGACGTTATGGGGCTGGACCTCGTACAACTTTACGGTGACCAGGCAGCGTTCATGTCGGCAGGCGGCTATCACCATCATATCGGCCTGAACACCTGGGAGAGCCGTGGCGGCACGCCGCCACCACCGGGTCACACCGGCCTTTACCACGTGGCATTTCTCTTTCCGGATCGCGCCGCGCTTGGACGCGCCCTGGCGAACGTCGTGGACCATGGGGTCAAGCTGACGGGCGCGGCGGACCACGGGGTGAGCGAAGCGGTCTATTTCGATGACCCGGACGGCAACGGCATCGAGATCTACAGGGACCGCGCCCCCGAGGACTGGCCGCGGGATGCCGAAGGCAACCTGCAGATGGTCAACGCACGCCTCGATCTTAACGCCCTGATCGCCGAGGGTCGGGCCTCAACCTGAAGAAGCACGCCGTCGGCTCTGGACCTCGCCCGCTGCCGCGCCTAGGCTCCGCCTTCGGGAGGACAGGCTCATGGCAACCGGCACGAATATCCGAACCTATTTCGAAGGCACATGGCACGACGGAAACGTGCCGATCATGCGCGCGGCCGATCACGGCGCGTGGCTGGGATCGGGCGTGTTCGACGGCGCACGGTACTTCGATGGTGTCGCGCCGGACCTCGAAGCGCACTGCCGGCGCGTGAACAACTCGGCGAAGGCATTGATGCTCACGCCCACCGTATCGGTCGAGGACATGATGGCGATCGCATGGGAAGGGCTGAAATCCTTCCCCTGGGATGCCGCGGTCTATATCCGGCCGATGTACTGGGGCATCGACGGCGATATCACCGCCATCGTGCCCAACGAAGACAAGACCGGCTTTGCGCTTTGCCTTGAGCAGATCCCCATGGCCAAGGCCGACGTGACCGCCCGCCTGACCCGGACCCGCTTTCGCCGCCCCGTTCTTGAGGATGCGGTCGTGAACGCCAAGGCGGGATGCCTCTACCCCAACAATGCCCGCATGCTGGTCGAGGCGCGCTCCAAGGGCTTCACCAATGCACTTGTCGCCGATGCAATGGGCAACGTGGCCGAGACCGCGACGGCCAATATCTTCATGGTCAAGGATGGCGAGGTATTCACCCCCATCGCCAACGGCACATTCCTTGCCGGCATCACCCGATCGCGCCACATGAAGAACCTCGCCCGCGAGGGCATGACGGTACATGAAAGCGTCCTGACGTTCACGGATTTCGAGAACGCGGACGAGGTTTTCATGTCGGGCAACATGTCCAAGGTGACACCGGTGACCGAGTTCGACGGAACGAACTATCAGGTCGGCCCGGTGACGCGGCGTGTACGCGAGATGTATTGGGATTGGGCCCTGTCCGAGAAAGCATAGGCCTTGATCCGGCTGGTCCGTATCGCCCTTGGCCTGTTTGCGCTCCTGACTTTCACGGCGTCGATCTGGGCGCTTGCCCAGTCTCCTTTCGCCGCCCCCTACCGAGAACGGACAGAAGCCGAACTTCGGGTCGCGTTGGAACGCGCCCTGAAACCGGAACTCACGCCCGACCGCCTCGGCTCTCGCGTCGCCGAGGCTTTGGAGGCGGGAGAGACCGAGGAGGCCGCGGCGCTCGCACGGCTTGCCGCCACGCGTGGCGTTGTCTTGCCGAGTGAAACCCGCGCCGCACTGGAGAAGGCGGAAGCGGCGTCCGGAGGCCTGACCTCCTGCCTTGCCTGCGCATGGGATCCCGGCAATTGCGAAGGGTTCTCGCAGGTCGCCACCTGCAACCTTCCTGCGGAACTGACACCGCTTGGGGACCTGAACGCGATCCGCCGTGGAATCCAGGATTGGATGAACGGCGACTCCATCGACCGGATCGACCTTTCGCTGGGTATCGTCGGCCTCGCGGCAACCGGAGCGATCCTTGTGTCCTGGGGAACCAGCGCTTCCGTGAAGGCCGGCGCGACCGGGCTTCGCGTCGCCCGGCGCGCCGGCGCACTCACACCCACGATGAGCGATGAGGTCGCTACGCTCGCCGCCCGCGCCATCGACTGGGACGCCATCGGCAGCGTTGCCTTGCGCCGTTCCGGCGCCGAGACTCTGCTCACCCCGGCCGCAGCGCGCCTTGCGGATATCGCCGCGGACGTGGGACGCATCGGCGCACGGACGGGTGCCTCCGACACTCTTGCATTGCTGCGCTATGCCGACACGCCGGACGAGCTTGCAAGTGTGGCACGAGTGACCGAAACAGCCGGCGCCGAAACACGTGGTCTCTTCGCCACGCTCGGAAAAGCGCGTGTCATCAGAGCAACCAAGACGCTGACGGAACTGGCCTTGCTGGCCATTGGACTGCTTTCGGCTCTCACCGCGCAAGTGCTCGCAATTGCCGTTTGGCTGCTCCGCCGCTGGCTCAGACGGGTGGACAGAGCATGAAGGCAGTCCCATTCTGACAGCAAACAGGAGACGGGCCATGCATACGACCGATGATTTCCTTTTTCTTCCTGACGCGGTTCTGGACGGTCTCGGGATATCTCCCGCCGAAGTTGCGGACGCGATAGAGGCCGCGCTCATGGCAAAGGCCGACGGTCGTCTTCACACCAGTCCAAAGTCCGCAATCCTTCCGGGTGAAGGCCGCTACATGATGTCCACGCTGGCAGTGGGTGACGACGGTTTCATCGTGGTCAAGCAGGTCAGCGTGTGTCCGGGAAATGCCACACGCGGTCTTCCCACAATCAATGGGGCGATCATGGTACTGGACGCCGAAACAGGGCTGTTGCGTGCCATTGTCGGCGCGAACTGGATCACGGCTATACGAACCGCGGCCCTGTCTGCTGTGGCCGCAAGACGGCTCGCAAACCCGGCATCCGAAACCATAGCCTTCGTCGGGACCGGCGTTCAGGCGCATTCGCACCTCGCGGCATTCGCCGAGATGTTCCCGCTGAAACGAATTTGCGCTGTCGGTCGCGGACAGGCCAATCTCGAAAAGCTTTGCCAGACCGCGCGCGACATGGGCCTCGAGGCCGAGGCATCCAGCGATCCGAGAGCCGCACTGAAGGACGCCGATATCGTCGTCACCTCGGTCACTCTGAACTACGCCATCGAACCCTTTCTCGATGCCCGCTGGCTGAAACCGAATTGCTTCGCCGCCATCACCGATCTTTGCATCCCCTGGCATCAGGAAGGCCTGGATGCCTTCGGCACCGTCATCGTCGACGACCGCGTTCAGGAGGCCGAGAGCGGCAAGCCGATGTTGCCTTACGAGCGGATCGCGGGAGACCTGACCGAACTTGTCGCGGGCGGAACGCCCGCGCTTGTGACGGACAAGCCAACAGCTTTCGCCTTCCGGGGTATCGCGCTTGGCGACTATGCCGCCGCGGTCCTGGCAGTGAAACGCGCCGAAGCGAAGAACGCCGGTCAGCGTGTCGAACCTTGAGGATGGACAGGCCAGTCTGAAGGCTTCATGATCCGCACCAAGAGGAGAAGTCATGCGCAAATTCCTGGTCATACTCGACGACAGCCGCGAGTGTCTGAACGCCATGCGTTTCGCTGCTATGCGGGCCGCGAACACCGGCGGCGGCGTGCAAATCCTTTCAGTCATTCCTCCCGATGAATTCAATCACTGGATCGGCGTCGGCGAAATCATGCGGGAAGAAGCCAAGGAGCGTATCCATGCGCATTTCGAAGTTTTTGCCAAATGGATGCGTGACAGGCAGGGCGTGGACCCTGAACTCGTGATCCGCGAGGGAGAACCCGTTCCGGAGATCCTGAAGCAGATCAACGAAGACGGTGAAATCGGAGTTCTTGTCCTCGGCGCTTCGGCAGAGAAAGGCGGTCCCGGACCTATTGTTTCGGCATTGTCGCGGCAGTTCGGCCTGTTGCCGGTACCGCTGACCATCGTGCCTGGCGAATTGTCGAAGGAAAAGCTGGAAGCCATCACCTGAGGGCCTCGCCGACGCTTTAGAACTGTTCTAAACCTTGACTCCAATGCGCGTCAGGCGCATATCCGAGTGGAACAGTAAGGAAACGCGCAGATGTTCATCCAGACCGAATCCACACCGAACCCCGCAACGTTGAAGTTCCTGCCCGGACAAACCGTTCTGGACGCTGGGACGGCCGATTTTCCAAGTGCGGATGCCGCTGGCAAATCTCCCCTCGCCACTCGCCTTTTCGCGGTCGAGGGCGTGACCGGCGTTTTCTTCGGCACGGATTTTGTAACGATAACCAAAGCCGACGGCGTCGACTGGGATGTGATCAAGCCCGCCCTGCTGGGCGCGATCATGGAACACTTCCAGTCTGGCCAGCCCGTGATGGAAGGCGAGAACCTGTCTTCGGGTCACGCCGAGCACAGCGGTGAAGACGCCGAAATCGTCAGCCAGATCAAGGAATTGCTGGACACGCGCGTACGCCCCGCTGTCGCGCAGGATGGCGGTGACATCGTCTTCCACGGGTTCGAGCGCGGCGTGGTCTACCTGCATATGCAGGGCGCTTGCGCTGGCTGCCCCTCGTCGACACTGACGTTGAAAATGGGGATCGAGAACCTGCTGCGGCATTACATTCCCGAAGTCGTAGAAGTCCGCCCCGTCGCTGCCTGATCCTAGTGCGCCGGCTTCGCCGTCGCCCGATGCGGGGGTTTTGCCCCCGCACCCCCAGAGTATTTCCGAAAAGAAGAAGATGAGCAGACCGCCCCGGATACTCTCCTTCGATACCTCGGGCCCGCATTGTGCCGCGGCGCTCATGATCGGCGGCCAGATTGTGGCCTTGGATTACGAGGAAATGGGACGCGGTCAGGCGGAACGCTTGTTTCCGATGCTCGAGGAAATTCTGAAGGAAGCGGGCGCGGTCTGGGAAGAACTCGACGCGATCGCGGTGGGCACCGGACCTGGCAACTTCACAGGTATCCGGATCGCGGTGAGCGCTGCCCGCGGCCTCGCTTTATCCCTTGGCATTCCGGCTATTGGCGTGACTGGATTCGAGGCGCTTCGCGGCTCCCGATTCCATGGCGATCCGGCGAAGATGATCGTCAGCCTTCCGGCAAGCCGCCGTGGCGCCGACATCGTACTTCAGTACTTTGAAAACGGAGAGGCAGTGGGCGGCCCTGTTGAACTTGCGATATTCGGAAAGGGCGTACTCGACGAGGAATTCAAGGGATTCCCGGGACCTGCACAAATCCTCGGGCACGAGGCAGCGGCCGTGAACTATGCTGTGCAACTCGACAAAGGCAATTACACCTATCTCGAATTCGGCCCCGGATACCCCATCTCCCGCGCGATCGCCGAAGTCGCCGCGCTGAAGTTCTTGTCAGAACACGAATTTCCCCGCCCATCGCCCCTCTACATCCGCCCCGCCGATGCCGCCCCGGCGTCTGACCCACCTCCGTTGATCCTGCCATGACGCCTGAGGAGATGGCGGCGATCCACGCGCGCGCGATGGCGGTGCCACCACCGTGGAGCGCGCCGACACTGGCGGGTTTCAGGGCCGCGCCCGATGCTGTATTCGTGCACGAGGAAAATTCCTTCGCCCTTGGCCGCATCATCGTCGGCGAAGCAGAGCTTCTGACCATAGCCGTGGACCCTGAAGCGCAACGTCGGGGCCTTGGAAGGGCCTGCCTCAGGCGCTTCATCGACACATGCCGCACGCGGGGGGCCAGCCGCATCCTGCTGGAAGTCGCCGAGACGAACGTCGGTGCGCGCGCGCTCTATCGATCCCAAGGATTTACCGAGGACGGACGCCGAAAAGGCTACTACCGCGCAGCCAATGCCCACACGATCGACGCCATTCTCATGAGCATGCACCTCGCGGACGCCTAACCTAACGTCATGCGGTGAAAATTCTGCCGCATGACTCTGAAGACTCCTATTGACGCCTTCGAAGGACTCCGGCCTTAATCGCGCATGATCTGAGACAATTCAGACAGCGATCGGGCGCCGGGGGGTGTCTGCCCCAGCGCTCTTCCAGTTGGACAGGGAGACCATTCATGACCTTTTTGCAGAAATTTCTCGGTGGCGCCGCCGCCCTCGCACTGACTGCGGGTGCCGCGCTGGCCGAACCCGCTTTGATGTACGACATGGGCGGCAAATTCGACAAGTCGTTCAACGAGGCTGCCTACAACGGTGCCAAGCGTTGGGCCGATGAGACCGGCAACAGCTACCAGGAAATCGAAGTGACCGCCGAGGCCCAACGGGTCCAGTTCGCGACCCGTCTGGCCGAAGCCGGGTACAACCCGATCGTGGTTCTGGGCTTCCAGAACGCCGCCACGGTGGAAGAAGTTGCGCCGAAGTACCCCGACACCAAGTTCGCCATCATCGACGTGAACTGGCTGGACATCCCGAACCTTCGCCAGATCAGCTTCGCCGAGCATGAGGGCAGCTACCTCGTCGGTATGCTGGCCGCAATGGCATCCAAGTCCGGGACAGTCGGGTTCATCGGCGGCATGGATGTACCGCTCATCCGTCACTTTGCCTGCGGCTACGCCCAAGGCGCAAAGGCGGTAAATCCGGATATCAATATCGTGGCCAACATGACCGGCACAACGCCAGCGGCTTGGAACGACCCGGTGAAGGGCGGCGAATTGACCAAGGCGCAAATCAGCCAGGGTGCTGATGTGGTCTATGCCGCCGCGGGCGGCACGGGCGTGGGTGTTCTTCAAGCCGCGGCCGACGCAAACATCCTGTCGATCGGCGTCGACTCGAACCAGAACTACCTGCACCCGGGCAAGGTTCTGACCTCGATGCTGAAGCGCGTGGACAACGCCGTGTACGATGTTTTCCAGGCTGGCGTCGATGGGTTTGAACCGGGCGTTCACGTCATGGGTCTTGGCAATGATGGCGTCGGATACGCGCTGGACGAAAACAATGCCTCGCTGATCACCGACGAGATGAAGACCGCCGTCGACGATGCGCGCCAGAAGATCATCAATGGCGAGATCGAGGTTGTTGCCTATTATACCAACGACAGTTGCCCGGCGCTCGATTTCTGATGAGCGACACGCGTGACGCGGAGGGGCGGCCGGCATCGGCCGCCCCTGCCATCGAACTCCGCGGGATCTCAAAGGCCTTCGGGCCCGTACAGGCGAACAAGGACATCTCGATCCGCGTTATGCCTGGCACGATCCATGGGATCATTGGCGAAAACGGCGCCGGCAAGTCGACGCTGATGTCGATCCTCTATGGTTTCTACAAGGCCGACGCGGGCCAGATTTTTATTCACGGAAAAGAGACGCAGATTCCCGACAGCCAGGCCGCCATCGCCTCCGGTATCGGGATGGTCTTCCAGCACTTCAAGCTGGTCGAGAATTTCACCGTTCTTGAGAACGTCGTACTTGGCGCCGAAGAAGGCGCCCGCCTCATGCCTTCGCTCAGGAAAGCACGCACACTTCTTACCGAACTGGCAAAAGAATACGAATTGAACGTCGATCCGGACGCGAAGATCGAAGAGATCGGCGTCGGGATGCAGCAGCGGGTCGAGATCCTGAAATCTCTCTACCGCCATGCCGATATCCTGATCCTCGATGAGCCGACCGGTGTTCTGACGCCCGCCGAGGCGGATCACCTGTTCCGAATTCTGCGCGGACTGCGCGACGAGGGGAAGACGATCATCCTGATCACCCACAAGCTGCGCGAGATCATGCACGTCACCGACACGGTCAGCGTGATGCGCCGTGGCGAAATGACCGCCACGGTCAAGACCAAGGACACCAGCCCGGAGCAATTGGCCGAGCTGATGGTGGGACGGAAAGTCTTGCTCCGTGTCGACAAGAAACCTGCGACGCCTTACGCGAAAGTCCTCGAAATCGAGAACCTGCGTGTCAAGGACGAGGACGGAATCGAGCGCTTGAAAGGGATCAGTCTCGAAGTCCGTGGCGGAGAGATCCTCGGCATCGCGGGTGTCAGCGGCAATGGCCAGTCAGAGCTCCTCGAAGTTTTGGGCGGATACCGAAAGGCGAAAGGCACGGTTCGTTTGAACGGAACCGAACTGGACTTGTCCGGCCGGTATTCCGATGGCCAGACACGGCGATCACGTGGGATCGCCCATGTGCCCGAAGACCGGCATCGCGAGGGCCTTATTCTCGACTTCCAGGCATGGGAAAACATGATTTTCGGCTATCACCATGCACCGGAGTACCAGAAGTCGCGTTGGTTCATGGACAATGCAGCGATCCGGCAGGCCACAGCGGACAAGATGGAACGCTTCGACGTTCGCCCTCCGATTCCCTCACTTGCGGCAAAGAACTTCTCGGGCGGCAACCAGCAAAAGATCGTTCTGGCACGCGAAATCGAACGGGATCCCGAACTTCTGCTGGTTGGTCAGCCGACACGCGGCGTCGACATCGGCGCCATCGAGTTTATTCATCAGCAAATCGTGGCACTACGCGACCGCGGCAAGGCAATCCTTCTGGTTTCGGTCGAATTGGATGAAATCCTTTCACTGGCTGATCGAGTGGCCGTCATGTTCGACGGGCAGATCATGGGCGAGCGCATGACGAACCAGACGGACGAAAGAGAACTGGGCATGCTGATGGCCGGGATCACCGATACCGGCCGCGTCAAGGCGCCCAGCTCCACCGGGGGCATGCGCATCGACAATCCGGGACGGGGGGCCTGAGCACATGGAAGTGATGCCAAAGTGGGTCGACGCCGTTCTGATCCCCCTGATCTCGATCATTCTTGCCTTTGCGATCTCCGCGTTGGTCATCCTCGCCATCGGCGAAGACCCGATCAAGGCGATCCGTATCATGGTCGAAGGCACCTTCGGAAACTCGACCGGTGTCGGCTACATGCTGTACTACGCTACGAACTTCATGTTCACCGGCCTAGCGGTCGCTATCGCCTTTCACGCGCGCTTATTCAACATCGGTGGTGAAGGCCAGGCGACGCTCGGCGGCCTCGGAGTAGCGCTAGTCTGCCTTGCTTTGCCGTGGCCGCACTGGACGCTCGCCCTGCCCTTCGCCATCATCGGCGGCGCCCTGTTCGGAGCAGCTTGGGCGTTGATCCCGGCGTATCTTCAGGCCAAGCGGGGCAGCCATATCGTCATCACGACCATCATGTTCAACTTCATCGCTTCGGCATTGATGGTTTACCTCCTGAACGAGGCACTCAAACCGCAAGGATCGATGGACCCCGCCAGCGCACGCTTCGGCGAAGGCGCCATGCTGCCTCGGATGTCGGATATCCTGGGCTTTTTCGGCATACCCTTCTCCTCGGCGGCCCCGGTGAACATCTCGTTCTTCGTCGCGGTCGTGGCTTGCATCCTGTTCTGGCTGCTCATGTGGAAAACGCGGCTCGGTTACGAACTCCGCGCCTTCGGCCACTCCGAAACCGCCGCGCGGTTTGCCGGGATCTCATCGACGAAGATCATCATCATCGCGATGCTGATTTCCGGTGCACTGGCCGGAATGATGGCCATAAACTCGGTCATGGCCGCTAACCGACTGGTGCTGAACTCCGTGGAAGGCGCAGGCTTCATCGGCATCGCGGTGGCTCTGATGGGGCGGTCTCACCCCTTCGGGATCTTCCTCGCCTCGCTATTGTTCGGATTTCTCGTGCAGGGTGGGGCCGAGATCGACTTCTGGACAAGCATCCCGCGCGAACTCATCGTGGTGATCCAGGCCCTCGTAATCCTCTTCACCGGCGCATTGGACAACATGGTGAGAATGCCGCTGGAGCGGCTGTTCCTCATGTTCCGCCGCAAGCGTCCGGAGACCTGAGCCATGGATTTCCTGACACTTCTGCAAATCCTGGACACCACCGTCCGTCTGGCAACCCCGCTGCTCTTCGCGTGCCTTGCAGGCCTGTTTTCCGAACGGGCGGGCATCTTCGATATTGGCCTGGAAGGTAAGATGTTGCTCGCCGCATTCTTCTCCGGCGCTCTGGCGGCAACCAGCGGATCGGTATGGGTTGGACTGCTGGCCGGCGTCGGCGCATCGCTGGCATTGGCAATCATCCATGGGCTCGCTTCCATCACGTTCCGAGGAAACCAACTCATCTCGGGTGTTGCGATCAATTTTCTCGCCGCTGGCCTTTCGGTGTTGATTGCCCAAAGCTGGTTCCAGCAAGGGGGACGCACGCCTTCGCTTTCGGGTAATGCAAGGTTCAATTCGATTGACCTGCCGTTCTCAGAAGCTTTCGCGGACATTCCCTGGTTCGGACCGATATATCGGGAATTGATCTCGGGCCACTCGATCCTTGTCTACGTCGGCTTCCTGGCCGTACCGCTGACCTGGTATGTTCTTTTCCGCACACGCTTCGGGCTGCGCCTGCGCGCGGTTGGCGAAAACCCCGCCGCCGTGGACACGGCCGGTATATCGGTCGTCTGGCTGCGCTATTCCGCTGTCGCCATCTGTGGCGTTCTCTGCGGGCTGGCAGGCGTTTACCTGGCCACCGGACTGCAGGCCGGTTTCGTCAAGGACATGTCGTCGGGACGTGGCTTCATTGCACTCGCGGCGCTGATCTTTGCCAAGTGGCGGCCGTGGTACGCGCTTTGGGCCTGCCTCTTGTTCGGGTTCCTCCAGGCGCTGTCGTTCCGCCCGGACGTGCTGCAATCCGTGGTACAGATCAGCATTCCCAGCCAGCTTCTCGACGCTTTACCTTTCATTCTTACAGTGGTGATCCTCGCCGGTTTTGTCGGCAAGGCGATCCCGCCCCGTGCAGGAGGCGAACCTTACGTAAAGGAGCGCTGAATAGCTGCTGTTCCGATTTGTCGCATCTGGCCTTATGTGCACAGCGTATTTGGCCGTTGAACCGTAACTGCATGCAGGCGTAAGGGAAGCCATGCAGATTTACCTCCCCATTGCCGAGGTTTCGGTCAATGCCTTCCTGCTCTTGGGGCTTGGAGGAATGGTAGGCGTGCTGTCCGGCATGTTCGGTGTCGGTGGCGGCTTCCTGATGACGCCGCTCCTGTTTTTCATCGGAATTCCCCCTGCGGTCGCAGTCGCGACAGAGGCGAACCAGATCGTGGCTTCGTCATTTTCCGGCGTCCTCGCCCATCTGAAGCGACGAACGGTTGATTTGAAAATGGGCACCGTCCTTCTGGTCGGTGGCCTGGTTGGCGCAGCGATAGGCGTTCAGATCTTCAATGCCCTCAAGGCGATGGGACAGGTCGATCTCCTCGTAAAGCTGTCCTACGTGGTGTTCCTGGGCATCATCGGCTCCCTGATGTTCGTCGAAAGCCTGAACGCCATCAGAAAATCGCGCTCCGGAAAGGCGGCACCAACGCGCAAAAAGCATACCTGGCTGCATAACCTGCCATTGAAGATGAAGTTCCGTACCTCGGGACTTTATATCTCGGTGATTCCCCCTGTTCTTGTCGGCGTACTGGTCGGGATCCTGGCAGCAATCATGGGGGTCGGCGGCGGTTTCATCATGGTCCCTGCCATGATCTACCTTCTTGGCATGCCGACCAAGGTGGTGGTGGGAACCTCGCTGTTCCAAATCATATTCGTCACGGCCTTCACCACGCTCCTGCATGCGACAACGAACTTCACCGTGGATGTGGTGCTTGCCGTCTTGCTTCTGGTCGGCGGTGTTATCGGCGCTCAAGTCGGCGCGCGGCTGGGTGCGCGACTGAAGGCCGAACAACTTCGAATACTGCTGGCGATCATGGTGCTGGCAGTCTGCGGCAAGCTGGGGCTGGATCTCCTGCTACAGCCGTCGGAGCTCTATTCCATCGGCGCGGCGGCGGGACATTGATGCTGCGTTTCTTCCTGATAGCATGGCTCGCCGCCTTCCCCGCTCTGGCTGAAGAGGTGGTCGCGGGTCTGTCCCAGACCCGGATTTCGATCTCGACCAATTTCGAGGGCTCCGAGATTCTGATTTTCGGCGCGGTCAAGCGTGAAGACACCATCGTGGAAGAACCGCCCCTTCAGGTTCTGATTACCGTGGAAGGCCCTTCACGCACCGTGTCGGTGCGGCGGAAAGAAAAGCGCTTTGGCATCTGGGTGAACACGGATTCAGTCGAGGTCGACCGCGCGCCGAGTTTCTACGCCGTCGCAACCTCGGGCCCGTGGACCGAGGTAATCACCGACACCGAAGACCTCCGCCACAAGGTTTCCACGCTCCGCGCAATCAGGTCGGTTGGCGCAAAGATACAGGGCAGCGAGGACTTCACCGACGCGCTCATTCGTATCCGTTCAAAGGACGCCCTCTATCAGACGAATATCGGCTCTGTCGAATTGACAGAGCAGACGCTTTTCAGCACCTCGGTGCAGTTGCCAGCGAACCTGACAGAAGGCGACTACAAGACCCGCTTCTTCCTGACCCGGGGAGGTCGGGTCATCGACAGCCATGAAACCGTTATCGCGGTCCAGAAAGTCGGGCTGGAGCGCTTCCTGTTCCGACTGGCTCATGACCAGCCTCTGATCTACGGCCTGATGTCGCTGGCCATTGCCATCGCCGCCGGCTGGGGAGCCTCGGCGGCATTCCGTTTCCTCCGAAACTGAGCCACTCACCCGCGACCGATATACGGCATCTTCGTCGCCATGATGGTCATGAACTGCACGTTGGCATCAAGCGGCAGTTCACACATCTGCACAACGGCATTGGCCACGTGATTCACGTCCATTGTAGGCTCCGACTTCATGGAACCATCGGCCTGCGGCTTGCCCGAGGCCATGGACTCGGTCATTTCCGTCAGCGCGTTGCCAATATCGATCTGTCCGCAGGCGATATCAAAAGCGCGGCCGTCCAGCGACAAGCTCTTCGTCAGACCGGTTACGGCATGCTTGGTTGTCGTGTAGGGAACCGATCTCCAGCGCGGCACATATGCAGACACCGACCCGTTGTTCACGATCCTCCCGCCTTGCGGCAATTGCGTGCGCATTTGCCGAAACGCGGCTCGGGCACAGTTGAACATGCCCGTAAGGTTGACGGCCAGAACGCTGTTCCACGTCTCGTCATCGATCTCGTCGATTGGAACTGCGGCACTGCCGCGACCTGCGTTGTTGAAAAGGGCGTCGATCCGTCCTGTCGTGTCGGCAAAGCTTGCGAACGCAGCTTCGACGGCAGCGGAGTCGGCCACGTCGGCCGGCAAGGCGATGGCACGATCGCGCCCCGCACAGAACGCCTCCAGCTTTTCGGCGCTGCGCGCCATGCAGCCAACTGTCCAACCGGCCTCGAGAAAGGCATTTGCGGTCGCTGCGCCGATACCCTGGCTTGCGCCTGTGATGATGATGCTGCGGGTCATTCGAAATCGTCTCCTGTAAGTTCCAAGGGCGCGGGTGGCGCATCAAGATCACGTATCGTGAGCGGTTCGGTGGGTTTGCCAAGCCGGTAACGGGTCACCCAGTAAAGCCGCTCCTCGGCACGAGTGATTGCAACGTATGCGAGACGTTTCCAGAGGGGAAGTCCGGCCTCGATCCGTCCGGTGCGGCTCGCCGCATAAAGGTCCGGCGCAAAAACCTGAACTTCCGGCCACTGGCTACCTTGAGCCTTGTGGATCGTAACGGCTGCCCCATGCAGGAATGCAGCCCCCATATTAGCCGCAAAAGGAATGAAGGGCTCTTCTTCGTCCGGCATTTCAATCTTCACGATGGACGCGGCCGAAACCTGGGGGTCGGGCGCACCAATGACATGGAGGCGAGAAAACCCGGCCCGTTTGCCGGGCCCCAGATAGATCACCTGCGCACCTTTGATCAAGCCACGCGCCTCAAGGTCCAGGCGCTTCTTGCGATGCTTGAGTGGCAATTCGATTCCGTCGCAGATCAACGGCTCGCCCGGCAGCAGGGCATCGGGCGGCGCATCAAATGCAGCTCGGAACGCCTGGATCAGCCGAATTCGCGTGGCATTCCGCCAGACCAGTACCGGCGACCGCGCCATCATCCCCGCTTCGACCCGGGGCGCCACGACCACGCGATCGTCCTTTGCCGCGTTCTCTTCGATCAGGTTTTCGAATTGCTCGAACGTCAGGCTGTCGTCACCCAGCGCGTGCGCCAGATCAAGAATCGGGCTGTCGAGATCCTGGCGGTGGATGCGGCTGAGTGTCAGCTTCCGCGACGCCGGCAACTCATCGAATACCATCGATCCGGACTGGTTCACCGGTGCAAGCTGTGCGGGATCGCCAAAGAGCAGCAGTGTCGGGAAGATTTCCTGCAGGTCTTCGAACTGCCTTTGATCCAGCATCGAGGCCTCATCGACGAAACCGATGTCAAGCGGCTCCTCCCGTCGTTTCCAGCCAAGGATGAAATCCGAACCCTTCAATCCGGCGGCGGCGAGGGCACCGGGCACGGACCTGGCTTGCTTGAAAAAAGCAAATGCCCGATCCAGCGCGGCATCCGACAGCCCTTCCACCTCCGGGCGGTCGGCATTGCCAACAAGCCACTCCGCGATCTTTTCATACTCGGGGTCGTAAAGCGGCGTGTAGAGAATTCTGTGGATCGTGGTGGCAGGCACGCCCCTGTTGCGAAGGACGCTTGCGGCCTTGTTGGTCGGTGCGAGGATCGCCAGCGTGCGGCGATCTTTCCGACGACGGCTTTCGTACTCTCCAGAGATTGCTTCGACACTTGCCTCGGTCAAGGCTTCCGCAAGGCGTGCGAGCAGCATCGTCTTGCCAGAACCGGCTTTGCCAACCACAGCCAGAACGCCCTGCCCGCCCTCCGTCCGCGGAAGGGTCATACTCTCCTCAATGTCGACGCCTGCTGACCTCATGACCTCGGCAATTCGATCGAAAGCTTCGGCCTGGTCTTCTGAAAACGAGGTGATGGGCAGGGACATGGGCGGACCCTAACCGCAAGGATAAGGTCCGACCAGTGCACACTGTTTTGAAGCGTGATTTTTCCGTCGCTCAGGCTGACTTATGCAGCGCTTGAACCTGCGCCCCGCCCAGCGCCCTGTCATGCCAGAAACGCGATACTTCGTCCGAAACTGCCGCCCGAGCCAAAAGGCGCGGCCGAATGTCGGGTTCAAATGCCCAAAGCCCGACACTGATAGCCTCCCGGCCCTCGCCATCAGTTCCAAGAATGATCGGTCCCCATCCCAGACGGCGATAGACACGGACCATCCGCACATCAAAGACGCCGACGGCATGCGACAAGTGCGCGCTCAGCCCCAGTTCCATCCCACCCAGCATCAACGCCGCAGATACCCGTGGCGACGCATCGACCGAAAGGCAGAAGCGCGTGCACTCCCAAATGAAGGGACTTCGGATCTCGACGCCATCCGTCAGGTTCCGGAAATGGTCATTGACCATGGTTCGGCCTGTCGTCGGAAGAAAGCGCATTGATCCGCCATGGCAACCATCCAGGTTCTCCCAGATCACGTACAGCGGATTGATTTCATCGTATTCATCACGTTCGGAGCCATCTGGATGAACCGTAACCTCCCAGTTCAGACGCGTTCGAAATTGGTATGCCCTGTCGCGGAACATGCTGCTTGCAAGCCGCGGAAATTGGCAAAGTTCGTCTCCATAAAGATATCGCAGCATGGCGACCCTCCGTTTCTTGATGACGGGAGGGGTCGTATCCGGCGTTCGTTAATGATCGCCGATCTGAGCGAACGAACCAGCTTTCATAGGACTAGCAGTCCCGACATTACTGCTCTTGCCACAGCATGGGTGGTGTTGGACGCAGCCAGCTTGAATCGAGCGCTCTCGATGTAGACACGAAGCGTATGTTCGGAAATGGAAAGGTTTTCCGCCGCTTGTGCGCGGTTATAGCCCAACGCCAGCATCGTCAGAGCATCGGTTTCCCTCGGGCTCAGGTTGGGCGCGTCCAGGAAATCGGAACCCCGCTCCAACTCAAGCGCCTTCTGGTTTATGTAATGCGAGATCAGGATCAGGTTCGTCGCATGCTCGGAAGTATAGCGCGACCAAGCATCGTCAGTGCAACGGTCGCTCACGGAGAACAGGGCGAACTGACCTGAAGGGCCGCGTATCGGTATCGAAAAGCCCTGGCTGCCGACACCGCTCTCGATGGCTTCACCCAAGAAGTTTCGGGCAGCCTTGCCGGACCAGTCGAGTTCCTTCCATATCACCGGACGGAACCTGCGATAGCAGGACAGCACGACGGGATCGATGCGGGAATAGTCGCGCTCTGTGTACCGTTCGGCCCATTCAGGCGCATAGGTCAGCGCCGCGTATTGTTCCCCGCTTGATTTGACGGAATGATAAATGACGTGCTCGACGTCCATGATGCCGCGAAGTGAAACGACTACGTCATTGATTTCTGCGAGCGTTCGGGCCCGGTGCAAATTCTCTATGAAATCTTCCAGCATTGCCAATGTCTTGCCCCACCGCGATGGGCGTTGTCCCCTGCATCGACGCGATTTCTGCGGCGGCTACTGCCAAGACCCTGTCAATCTGTGTCCCAGTCAGGTTCAGCCCGTTTTCTTCCGAAAACGTTCTGAGGTCCGCAAGAACGTCGAGCATCCATTCATTCTTCATCGGCACTCTCATTTCCAAAGGTTAACGAAGCATTAATACAACCATAGCACGAGCGCCTGGATGTTCTGAATTCGCCAAATTCAACTCCCCAAAAATAGCGAGGACGTTTTTTCCAATGCGCTGATTTGGCGAATTTCTTGCGGATTTTCCCAAAACAAGCGAAAGCGCCGGACCAATGGCCCGGCGCGAATCGTCTTTTTGGAAACGGATAGTTTCTTATTTGGAAACACTAGCCTCTAAGGTGTCCTCGAAGGTTCTCAACCCGGTGAAGGGTGCCTGAACAAGAACGGCCATGTTGCCGGGCTTGTGTTCGTTCTTTCGCATTTTGATATGCGCCTGCGGAATTTCGTTCCAGGGAAAAACCTCGGACATGCAGGGATCCAGACGGCGGTCGACCATCAGCTTGTTGGCGGCGGCGGCCTGCTTCAAGTGGGCGAAGTGGCTGCCCTGAATGCGCTTCTGATGCATCCAGATATACCGCGCGTCCATCGTAAGGTTATACCCCGTCGTACCAGCGCAAATCACGACCATGCCGCCTTTCTTCACGACGAAAGTCGAGACCGGGAAAGTCGCCTCACCGGGATGCTCGAACACCATGTCGACGTTCACACCCTTGCCGGTGATGTCCCAGATCGCTTTTCCGAACTTGCGCACTTCGGCGAACCATTCCTTGTATTCAGGCGTGTTCACCTTGGGAAGTTGACCCCAGCAGTTGAAGTCCTTGCGGTTGATTACCCCCTTGGCACCCAGTCCCATCACGAAGTCGCGTTTATCCTCTTCCGAGATAACACCGATAGCGTTTGCGCCCGCAGTGTTGATCAGCTGAATTGCATAGGAACCCAACCCGCCCGACGCACCCCAAACTAGAACATTCTGCCCGGGCTTCAGCTCATGGGGATGGTGTCCGAAGAGCATCCTGTATGCCGTGGCCAGGGTCAGCGTGTAGCAAGCGCTCTCTTCCCAGGTCAGATGCTTCGGGCGCGGCATCAATTGCTGCGCCTGAACCGTGGTGAATTGCGCAAAGGAACCGTCCGGCGTCTCGTATCCCCAAATTCGCTGACTGGGCGAGAACATCGGGTCGCCGCCATTGCATTCCTCGTCGTCACCGTCGTCCTGATTGCAATGGATGACGACCTCATCGCCCACCTTCCACCGCGTGACCTTGTCTCCCACGGCCCAGACGATCCCCGAAGCGTCGGAACCGGCAATGTGATAGTCGGCTCCGTGAACATCGAAGGGGCTGATCGGAATGCCAAGGCCGGCCCAGACACCATTATAGTTGACGCCAGCCGCCATCACGAGAACGACCACTTCGTGGCTGTCCGGCTTCTTCACGTCAACGACTTCAAGCTGGAAAGACTGGTCGGGTTCTCCATGGCGTTCGCGCCGGATGGCCCACGCATGCATTTTCTCCGGCAGATGACCCATCGGCGGCATCTCACCTACATCGTACAGCTCCTTCACAGGCGCATTGTAGGTTACGGTTGTCGCATTCGTATCCAAGGCCATCGCTCCCTCCTGTTCGGTGCTGCGGCGCAGAATCGCCGCTGTGCTGCAGAATCAAGTAGAGATGGCCGCGCAACTTTGCAAACAGAAATTTACCATATTTGAAATTTTATGTCTTTCTCGTTTCGCCTTCGCTGCGAAACTCATGGATGCTCTTGCTTCGCAGCGCGCCAATATGCGGTGTCAGGGAATTCGCATAGTAAGACGCGATATCGCGATCAACTATCGAATAACGCCCACCCTCCAGCTTCACGAAACGTCGAAGGACCAGCACATCCAGGGCATGGCCCACGTCCTCGGCCGGAAAATCGGTGTCCGGCAGCACGATCGTACCGCGCGGCATATCGGCGATCATGTCTCGCACGTCTTGAGCGATTTCCTCGACGGTCGCCGGTTCGCCGCGCGTTATCAGGCTTACGAAATAAAGCGGCATGGCCACCACCGGAAGTCCGGCCCGGATTTCATCGAAAAGCACATCGGCAAGGCGGGCAACAGTATCTTCCGGTTCTTCGCTTGCAATGTCGCGCAATGAGACTGGCCTTCCGAACACGACCGCTGCAACACCAAAACGGCCGACCTGCCCCCTGATCCGCCTCCAGACATAGCGCAGTGAAAAGCGAACGCCTTCGGGAACAGTCGCCCGGAACCGACGCTGACCGGAACGGCCGGCCGCAACAAGGATCCGATCCTCGACCACGCGATCGTAGTTCAGCGAAACGGGAACGAAGACGACATCGCGGCCCTCGTGGCGCCATCCTTCGACGATGTAGCTGAGAATGCCGAGTTTCGGCTCACCCACTAATCCGTCCCTCGACAAGCCGCCCTCTGGGAAGACGGCTTGAGCCACACCCGCTTCCGTAGCCTTCTGGACATAGCTGGACAGCACCTTGCGATAGAGCGCGCCTCTGGAACGGCGACGGATGAAATAGGCGCCCATGGCACGGATCAGTCGCGACATCGGCCAAACCCGTGCCCACTCTCCCACCGCGTAGGACAATGCCGAATGATCCGCCGCCAGGTAGGTGACCAGAACATAGTCGAAATTCGAGCGATGGTTCATGACGAACACGACGGTTGCGTCTGGATCGATGTCCCGAAGCGCCGCCTCATCGATCCTGTGCAACCGCACGTCGAACAGCTTGGTCGCCAACCACCGCGCCAGACGGATGGCTACGCCGTAGTAGGCCATGGCGCTGAAACTGGGAACGATCTCCCGGGCATAGTGCCTTGCCTTCTGAAAAGCCACATCTTCGCGGACATCGTGGCTTTCCGCATAAGTACCGACCGCCCGCACGACATCCGGATCATAAATGACCCGCTGGATCATGTCCTGGCGACGCAGGAGCTTGAAGGGCTGGATCGGGCGCTCAAGCCGCTTGTTGAGCTCGGCAACGATCCTCTCGGCGCGGCGCCGGAAAAACCAGCGGACTGATGGAAACAGGAAATGCGTCGATGCCGTGACCGCGGCAAAGAGCAGGATGAGGATGAAAAGCCAAAGAGGCAGGCTGACGGTCGAATTCATCCGGCGAAAGTGGTGAAATTTCGCGCAGTTCGCAATAGGTCTGTCGCGTCGGATCCCGGTTCTGTCCACCAGCGAAGGCGGGAGAGCAACAGCACTGACCGCGACGCTCATCTCATCGAAGTAAAGGCATTTATCGCCGCAATGCAGCGAATTGACAGGCATACAAAATGTCTGTATCCCGCTTTTCTACGAAAGATTATTACCCAGTGAAACGGAAGCCGCCCAATGCCCGCACCCAAAGATCGCCCCTGGCTTTTCAGGACCTATGCCGGTCATTCCACCGCCAATGCGTCGAATGCGCTCTATCGGGGAAATCTCGCCAAGGGACAGACGGGTCTTTCGGTGGCCTTCGACTTGCCGACGCAGACTGGCTATGACAGCGACCACCGGCTCGCGCGCGGCGAGGTCGGAAAGGTCGGCGTTCCGGTCGCGCATCTGGGCGACATGCGCACGCTCTTCGCGGACATCCCGCTCGATCAGATGAACACCTCGATGACGATCAACGCAACGGCGCCCTGGCTGCTGGCGCTTTATATCGCCGTTGCCGAGGAACAGGGCGCGGATGTTTCGAAACTTCAAGGCACAGTACAAAACGATATCATTAAGGAATACCTGTCTCGGGGCACGTATGTCTGTCCGCCCCGCCCCTCGCTTCGCATGATTACCGATGTGGCGGCCTATACGCGCGCGCATCTGCCCAAGTGGAACCCGATGAACGTTTGTTCCTATCACCTGCAAGAGGCAGGCGCGACGCCAGAGCAGGAGTTGGCCTATGCACTGGCCACCGCACAGGCGGTACTGGACGACCTGAAAGGCAAGGTGGACGACGAGCATTTTCCCGAAATGGTCGGTCGGATCAGCTTCTTCGTAAATGCAGGCATCCGGTTCGTCACCGAGATGTGCAAGATGCGCGCCTTCACCGAGCTTTGGGACGAGATCTGCCGGGAACGTTATGGCGTCGAGGAGGAGAAGTTCCGCCGCTTCCGATACGGAGTTCAGGTGAACTCGCTCGGCCTGACCGAGCAGCAGCCGGAAAACAACGTCTATCGCATCCTTCTGGAAATGCTTGCGGTCACACTCTCGAAAAACGCCCGCGCCAGAGCCGTTCAACTCCCCGCATGGAACGAGGCTCTTGGCCTGCCCCGCCCATGGGATCAGCAATGGTCGCTTCGGATGCAGCAGATCGTGGCCTATGAAACCGATCTGCTCGAATACGGCGACCTGTTCGACGGTAATCCCGTAGTGACGAAGAAGGTTGAAAACCTGAAAGACGGCGCCCGAGCCGAACTGGCCCATATCGACGCGATGGGCGGTGCGGTCGAGGCGATCGAGTACATGAAGTCACGCCTTGTCGAGGCGAACGCAGAGCGGATCGGGCGGATCGAGTCCGGTGAAACCGTCGTCGTCGGGGTCAACAAGTTCGAAACGGGGGAGCCCTCGCCCCTGACCTCGGGTCCCGAGGCGATCATGGTCGCGGACGCGGATGCGGAAGCTGACCAGGTGGCGCGTCTCGTCGCGTGGAGGGAGGCACGCGACGAGACCGCCGTCAACACGGCTCTGGAGGATCTGCGCAGGGCCTGCGCCGAAGGCAGAAATGTCATGGAGCCTTCTCTGGCGGCGGCCCGTGCGGGTGCCACGACCGGCGAATGGGGTGACGTGGTTCGCGGTGTATTCGGCCAGTACCGTGCTCCGACCGGTGTCGCCCGCGCACCATCGAACCGCACCGAAGGACTGGACGAGATCCGCTCCGCCGTGGACGCGGTGTCTGCAAAACTGGGCGAGCGATTGAAATTTCTTGTTGGAAAGCCGGGACTTGACGGCCACTCGAACGGCGCGGAGCAGATCGCCTCGCGCGCCCGCGACGCCGGCATGGACATCACCTACGAAGGTATCCGCCTCACCCCGTCCGAGATCGTGGCAGCCGCGAAAGACACCGGCGCGCATGTCGTGGGCCTGTCGATCCTGTCGGGCAGCCATTTGCCGCTGATCGAAGAAACACTGGCCGAGATGAACTCTTCGGGCCTGGGCGAAGTCCCCCTGATCGTCGGCGGGATCATCCCCGAGGACGACGCCAAGAGGCTCCTGGCCATGGGTGTGGCGCGGGTATACACACCCAAGGATTTCGAACTGAACCGGATCATGTTCGACATCGTGGCCCTTGCCGATCCGGCGGCGGTTGCGGCGGAATAGCACGCGCCTATAGTAAGGCAGTCTTCAGGGAGTGCCTCCATGACCATCCATATCGGCGCCGATCCCGGCGATATCGCGGAAACCGTTCTGATGCCGGGCGATCCCTATCGCGCGAGATGGGCAGCGGAGACGTTTCTCGACGGTGCCCGGCTTGTGAACGAGGTGCGCGGGATGCTGGGTTTCACGGGGACGTGGAAGGGGCACCGCGTGACGATTCAGGGCTCGGGCATGGGGATGCCGTCCCTGTCGATCTACGCCAATGAGTTGATAAAAGACTATGGATGCCAGACACTTATACGCATCGGATCCTGCGGGGGCATGCAGGACGAGGTGAAGGTGCGCGACGTGATCCTGGCCATGACCGCCTCGACCATCTCGACCCCTTCGAGCGGCATCTTCCGCGAACTGAACTTCGCCCCTTCAGCGGACTGGGGACTTCTGAATTCGGCGGCCGACGCGGCCCTTCGCAAGGGCGTTCCGGTTCATGTCGGCGGCATCTATTCCTCGGACGTCTTTTACGACGAACGTCCTGATCTCAATGAACAAATGACGCGCCATGGAATCCTTGGCGTCGAGATGGAAGCCGCGGAACTCTATATCCTCGCCGCCCGTTACAGGCGCCGGGCGCTGGCGGTTCTGACGGTTTCGGACCACCTGATCACGCACGAAGCCCTGCCCTCGGACCAGCGGGAAAAGAGCTTCGGCGACATGGTCGAGATCGCGCTGGAAGCGGCATTCGCCCCGGGCTGATCACACGGTCGGCAATGCGTATGCAAAGCGTCGGCAAAACGTATGGCATTCGTTTGCTTGCAACGGGTTAGCGTTTATGGCCGCCACCTCTCTTGCGACCGGTCAGGTACCGCCACGCCGGCCGGGCATCAAGCGCTGCCACGGCGAAGCCAACCGGGATCATCCAGAACCCCAGTATTGGCAGAAATCCCACAACGCCGCCCGCCATCAGGACCAGTCCGATTGGCAGACGAAAGCCGGGCGGCACGTACTTCCGTGTCTTGTGGCGAACGTGGGCGGTCGTCTTGATCAGTCTCTTCTTGACTTCGGGCGGCATCGGGTCTGGCATCCTTCCTTCTGTCTATATCGTGTCTCGCCAGCCTTCCCACAACGGGGTCTCCATGGATGATATTCGGGTTCAGCACGGCGCCGCCGAGTTCACGGACTGGGAGGCGCTTCACCGGCTCCTGACACGTGCCTTCGCCGGCATGGAAGGACGGATCGATCCTCCCTCGTCGCTGCACCGGATGGACCCACATTTGCTGCGGGAAAAGGCGGCGCACGAAAGCCTTGTAGTGGCGTACCGGGCGGGACGGCTGGTCGGATGCGGGTTCGGCGCGAAGGAGAGCGACATGCTTTATCTGTCCAAACTCGCGGTCGACCCTGACCTTCACCGCAGGGGTATCTTGCGGCGCATGGTTATGCTGTTCGAAGAGGAGGCGCGACGGCGCGCGCTTGCCGGGCTGGTTCTCCAGACACGGGTCGAACTGACCGAGAACCATGCCACGTTCCGCGCGCTTGGCTTCGAGATATCCGCTGAGACCGCTCATCCGGGCTATGACCGCCCGACGAGCTATACATTCCGCAAGATGATCTGAACCGGATGCACCCGCCCGGAGGGAAAGGCCGGGCGGGTGCGGGACGTGTCAGGCGCTGGGCTCTGACACAGGGGGAACGGATGGCCTGCGGAAGAAAGACCAGTTCCTGCCGGTCCGCTCGGGCCCTTGCCATGTCTCGTTCCGCGTCAGCCACATGGTGAGCGCAAGGGCGACGAAAGCCAGCGTGGAACCCGCCAGAAGGGCATAGTCGGCGCTGCGAAGGATCAGGAACAGAACACCATAGACGGCAATCAGAACGCCGCTCAGCAACCATGTCTGTCGCCCGAGTTTCAGAGCCGTCGCGCCGAAGACGGTCAGAAGGCCGATCGTCGCGGCCGACGCGACCAGATAGGCCGCGCCGAAGCCGATCTGTTCGGCATAGGCGACCATCAGCAGGACAAACACTGATTGAGCCAGACCCACCATCAGGTACTGGACAGGATGCGCCGGACGTTCGCTGGCGCGCTCCAGCATCAGGATCGTGAGGAAGGTCAATGAGATGAAGAGGACGCCATAGCGGGCCGACCGCCACGCCTTCTGATAGAAATCGTTGGGCGTGATGAACCGCACCCCCATGCTGGCCTGCTCCCGTGCTGTCATGTCCGGATAGCTCCGCGACATTTGCGGCAGCGACCGGGCAAGGTGCGGGACGATCCATGTCGCCTGGAACCCCGCCTCGGATACCGAGGAATCGTCCGGCAGAAACGCACCGTAGAAGCTGGGATCGGGCCAGTCGCTGTTCAGCGTAAACCGGGTGGTGCGACCCGTGGCGGCGGCGGCAAGCGTCTGCGCGCCGTTGATGCCCAGTCGCAGGGAGTACCCGGTAATGTCACGCGGATCGCCGACCCTGGCCGTGATGCCGGTCTGCTCCTCTCTGCCCGAGGAAATGGGTTCCAGCCTCAGCATCCGTCCGTCAGCCTGAAGCACGGCCTCGCCGCGCAGTGCCTTGTTGCTGGACAGAAAGACCCGCAGACTGGCGTCCTCCCAATGCGCCTCTTCCTTGCCGGTCAGCAATTCCTCGGCCTCGGAAAGATCGAAGTCGAAGGTCATGTCGATATCGGCGGTATACACCGGCACCTCGAACAGCCCGCGATAGCGCGTCTGGGTCTCGGTCGTCATGGCAAGGTCAAAGGTCTCGGCGTAGAGATAGATGGGGTTGCGGTCTTCGGTGACCGTCTCTTCGTAATGCTCGTAGATCGCGTTGCCCTTGTCGTCGCGCAGGGTCAGGCCGGTCAGTGCATCGACGGCTTCGCGGCGGCGGTCATAGGTGACCTCCTCGGTGACGGGGATGGTCAGAAGCGGTCCGCTGAACAACTGTGCCCCGCCCCATTCGGCGGACAGCGTGGCAACGGTTTCGCGGCTGTAGTCGGCGCGGTCCTGCACCACACCGCTTACAAGGCTCAAAGGCAGGGACATCAGGAGCGCGAGAGCGCCGACCATGATGAACCGAAGACCGGCGGATCGTGACATGGAAATTCCTTTGCATTCTGTGTGCTACCGACTTCGACACCTGGCAGCACAAGGCCGCAGAATGCATCGCGCGTCCGTGAAGTGCTTGGGGACGAGGCGTGCAGGCAGCTCAGGAAGCTCTCAGGATTTGCGCAGACAATCCTTGGGGGTGCCGCCGCCGGTGGTAGTCCGCGCGCCGCAGGTCGCACAGACCCAGTCTCCCGCCGCCCGGTCCTGACGCCATCGGCAATCGCGCGTCAGCGTGGTGAATCGCCAGCGCCACCAGCCATAGGCAAGGACGCCAAGCAGAAGAATGACAAGGAGCGGAGCCATGCGGGCTTAATGCCGCTCCAGCACCTCGACGGCAAGCACCGTGGGCAGGTGGCGCGCGATCTCTACCCATGTCTCGCCTTCGTCGGTCGAGGCAAAGACCGAACCCGAATTCGTGCCGAAATAGATGCCTGCCGGGTCCGCGCTGTCTCCCGCCATGGCCTGGCGCAGAACCGTGAAGAAGCAGTTCTCCTGCGGCAGGCCGGCCCGCTTGGCCTGCCAGCTTGTACCTCCGTCGCTGGATTTCCACACCGCCGCCGCCGCGTCCGGTGGGTAACGGCCTGCCATGTCGCTGTTCAGCGGCAGTGTCCAGATCGTGTCCGCATCGCGGGGATGGACCCGGATCGGGAAACCGAAGGTCGAGGGCAGACCCTCGGTGATGTCGTCCCAGCTGCGACCGCCGTCGGACGAACGCCAGACGCCGTGATGGTTCTGCTGGTAAAGGATGTCGGCTCCGCCCGGTGCGCGCATCATGTTGTGTACGCAATGCCCTGTCTCGCCGTTGCGCGGCGCGGCGGGATGGTGATGGTGTCCGCAGGCCTCGGCATTGGACAGCCGGTTGCGCCGCTCCCAGGTTTCGCCGCCGTCCTCGGTGGCAAAGACGCCTGCGGCCGAGATACCGGCCCACATCTTTTTCGGGTCTTTCGGATCGCTGACCAGCGTGTGCAGCACAAGGCCCGCCGCGCCGCCGTTCCAGCTGTCACGGGTCGGGTGGCTGGTCAGACCCCCAACCTGTTCGAAGGTTCGGCCACCGTCGGTACTCTTCAGGAGATTCGCCTGCTTGGTGCCCGCGTAGAGCGCGCCGTGGGCGAAGTGCAGCGACCAGACCTGCGGGAAGGCATCGGCGAAAGGCGGGTTACCGGGTTCCCAGCCGATCATTTCGGCGAACTCCGGATCGTTCGCGGCCCAGTCGTCCATCTGCCCCTTTGTCAGCTTGGAAAGCTCCCACGTCGCGCCGCCATCCTCGGAGCGCCACACCCCGGCGCCCGACCAGTCTCCTCCCCCGCCAGCCCAGATCGTCCCGGTCGCCGGATCTCCGACCGCATGGTTGATCGGCCAGAGATCGCAATGCGGGCCCGTGGTTGTCCACGACATGCGATCGTCGGAGGACAGGACGAAAAGGCCCTTTGTGGTGCCGATCAGAATGGAAACGGACATGGCGCGACCCCGCTGATTAGGCGACAGCCTACCACAGACCAGCGAGTCGCGCAGGAAATCTGCTGACAGCGCGGACCGACTTTAGACGATCCGTTCGACCATCATCTTCTTGATCTCGGCAATCGCCTTCGCCGGGTTCAGTCCCTTGGGGCAGGTCTTGGCGCAGTTCATGATGGTATGGCAGCGATAGAGCTTGAACGGATCTTCAAGCTCATCCAGACGCTCGCCGGTCGCCTCGTCGCGTGAATCGATGATCCAGCGATAGGCGTGCAACAGCGCGGCCGGTCCAAGGTAGCGATCACCGTTCCACCAGTAGGACGGACAGGAAGTGGAGCAGGACGCGCACATCACGCATTCATAGAGACCATCCAGCTTCTTGCGGTCTTCGATCGACTGCTTCCATTCCTTGGCGGGCCGGTTCGTCTTTGTTTCCAGCCACGGCATGATCGAGGCGTGCTGTGCGTAGAAATGCGTCAGGTCGGGGATCAGATCCTTGATCACCGGCATATGCGGCAGGGGATAGATCTTGATGTCGCCCTTGATCTCGTCGGTTCCGTAGATGCACGCCAGCGTGTTGATCCCGTCGATGTTCATCGCGCAGGAACCGCAGATCCCCTCGCGGCAGGAGCGGCGGAAGGTCAGTGTCGGGTCGATCTCGTTCTTGATCTTGATGAGCACGTCCAGAACCATCGGACCGCAGGTGTCCATGTCTACGAAATAGGTGTCGACACGGGGGTTTTCGCCATCGTCCGGGCTCCAGCGGTAGATCTGAACCTTACGCGTGTTGGTCGCGCCCGCGGGCTTGGGCCAGGTCTTGCCCGTGCGGATCGTCGAGTTCTTGGGAAGGGTGAACTGAACCATGGTTCTCTCCTTTCAGAGCCGCGTCAGAAGGGCGGGCAGCCCTTCGCGAGCAAGGCATTCAATGGTTGCGGGGCGCGAGACGACATCGGAGACGATCTCGACCGTGTTGGCAGTGGGCCCCGTGACCGCATCGGCGGCCAGGGCAAGAAGTTCGCTCGACGATGCGTTGTCGATCACGCAATCGGTGGCGGGCTCCAGAGGAATGCCGGGGAAGCGCTGTTCGAGAACCGGGCGGACAGCCGTACGCGCGGCGTCGCGCGTCAACTCGTCCTGCATCTGCGGCGTGCATGCGGCCAACATGGCAACGAGCATTGATGCGGCAACGATGCGAAGCGTCAACTTCATGCCAACCCCACTTTCTGCAGCAATCGTTGTACGGGACCGGCGACGCGCATACGGCGCTCATAGGCCCGCATCTTCGCTTCGACCACGGCCGTCCCGTCAGACAAGGCGCCATCCCCAGAGAAGATGATCGTAGGCGTTCTGTTGAAGACCTCGACCGGCACATAGCCCAACGGCTGTATCAGCGACAGGAAGGAGCTGTACTCGTCCAACGAGGCGAGTTCGGCGGCGATCAGGGGCTTGTCGCGCTCCAGCATCCGAAGCGCGCCTCGAATGACCTGGTCCTGGAAACCCTCGACATCGATCTTGATCACTTTGACCGACTGGTCGAGATCGGCGCACAGAGCATCCAGCGTCGTCGCGGGCACCGTTGCCCCCGAGCCTTCACCGACCTTGTACATCCCGTGGTTCCCTGGGCTGTCCAACGTCATCACGACTTCGCCCTCGTGGTCGTCCAGCGCTTTCCGAACAACCTCGACGGTGCCTCCCAGACCGTTCAGGTCTATCACGCGTTCGAGAATCCGGAAATTCCGCTCCACCGGTTCGACGGCCAGCGTGCGCAGGCCCATGACGCCTGCGAAAAACAGCGTATGATTGCCGATGTTCGCACCGCAATCGACGGCCACCCCCGGCGCAGAGACCTTGCCCGCAAGGTAACGGAGCAAACCGTCCTCGTAGAAAGTGCCCCCCGACTTGATCTTGCCGTGCACATGGTCTCGATCCTGCGGCTCGGGAAACACGAACCGACGATCGTCGAACGCGATCTGGAACGTGCCGGATGTCATTCCAGCACCAGCGGCCGCACCGGCCCCTGCCCCGTCTTCTGGCGCACGCAGGTCTCGTAGACTTCGTAGGGATCGCGCCCTTGCAGATAGTCGGAGGTAATGCCGATCTCGAAGCTGCCCCGGGCATCGCCATCGGAGGTGATTCCAATGCCGATCTCGCCGGTCGGGCCTGTCGCCGCGCGCGCCCGCTCCTCGCAAATCCGGGCGGCCCTCTCCGGGGACATGGGTCCGCAGGCCGCTGCAAGAAGAAAAAGGACGGGCGCAAGCCGTTTCATGAGGGCAACTCGATATTGCTGTTGCGCACACAGGTGACAGTCTCGGGCTTTGACAGAATGGCCGCCGTCGCTTCCTCGGCCAGCTTTCCGCCAAGAGACAGCGCCGCAAGCTGGTCCTCGGTGGCGTTTTTGCGGACGCAACTCGCCAGGCCTTCGACATCGACGCCCGGAAATTCCTGGGCGACCACCTGGCGGGCTTCACTTTCGGCCGCCTGACTGGTCGGATCCGCGGTCCCGCCCGCGGCACATGCCGCGAGGACACCGCAGGACAGTAATGCCAAAGCCCGTCTCATATATAGATCACCACGTTGTTGACACTGAAGCAGCGCGCCGTCCCTTCGCGGTTCAGAACCTGTTGCAGAACCGCTGGCGCCGCCGCGCTTTCGCTTTGGATGATCGCCCATTCCTCCTCCGAGGCGTTTGCGCGGATACAGGCCAGCGCCACAGGATTGTCGATGCGCGATTCAAGCGCCGCGTCCCGGGCCGCCGAGTTCTGCTGTCCGATCCGTGCCGTGCGGTCGCTGGCGATGTCGCTGCCGCAGGCGGCGACGACAAGCAATGCGGGCAGAAGACTGACGCGATTCATCAATAGACCCTTGCCTTCGGAGCGATCTTCTTCAGATCGATACCACCCTGCTCCTCCGTCGTCAGCGGGTCGAGGTGAACCGGCCGATAGCTGAGCGAGACCTTGCCGTCGACATGCGCAAGAGTGTGCTTGCGCCAGTCGGCGTCGTTGCGGTCGGGATAGTCCTCGTGGGCATGGGCGCCGCGCGACTCCTTCCGCGCCTCGGCGCTGACGATGGTCGCCAGCGCGTTGGGCATCAGGTTCGCCAGTTCCAGAGTCTCCATCAGGTCCGAGTTCCAGATCAGCGATCGGTCGGTGACCTTGATGTCGTCCATCTTGGCGGCGACGCTGTACATCTTCTCGACACCTTCGGCCAGTGTCTTGTCGGTGCGGAAGACAGCGGCGTCGGCCTGCATGGTCTTCTGCATTTCAAGCCGCAACTCGGCTGTCGGCACGTTGCCCTTTGCATGGCGCAGCCCGTCGAACCGATCGAGCGCCTTGTCGATCGACGCCTTGTTCAACGTCGGATTGGACGCGTTGGGATCCACGACCTCGGCCGCTTTGATCGCCGCTGCGCGGCCGAACACGACAAGGTCGATCAGGCTGTTCGAGCCAAGCCGGTTGGCGCCATGCACAGAGGCGCAGCCCGCTTCGCCTACTGCCATTAGGCCTGGCGCAATTCGGTCGGGGTCGTCTTGGGTGGGGTTCAGGACCTCTCCCCAATAGTTGGTGGGGATGCCGCCCATGTTGTAATGCACGGTCGGCAGAACCGGGATCGGCTCCTTCGTCAGGTCGACGCCCGCGAAGATGCGCGCCGATTCCGAGATGCCGGGCAAGCGCAGCGCCAGCGTCTCGGGCGGCAGGTGGTTCAGGTGCAGGTGGATGTGGTCGCCATCGGCGCCGACGCCCCTGCCCTCGCGGATTTCCATCGTCATGCAGCGCGAGACGACATCGCGGGAGGCGAGGTCCTTGTAGGTGGGGGCATAGCGCTCCATGAAGCGTTCGCCCTCGGAGTTGGTCAGGTACCCGCCTTCGCCCCGCGCGCCTTCGGTGATCAGGCAGCCCGAGCCGTAGATGCCGGTGGGGTGGAACTGGACGAACTCCATGTCCTGAAGCGGAAGACCAGCACGCGCCACCATGCCGCCGCCGTCGCCGGTGCAGGTGTGGGCGGAGGTGGCCGAGAAATAAGCGCGGCCATAGCCGCCCGTGGCCAGAACTGTCATCTTGGCGTTGAAGACATGCATCGAGCCGTCGTCGAGACACCAGGCCAGAACGCCCTGGCAGGAGCCATCCTCGGCCATGATCAGATCGATGGCGAAGTATTCGATGTAGAACTCGGCATTGTTCTTAAGCGACTGGCCATAGAGCGTATGCAGGATCGCGTGGCCCGTGCGGTCCGCGGCGGCACAAGTGCGCTGAACCGGGGGGCCCTCGCCGAACTCGGTGGTGTGGCCGCCGAAGGGACGCTGATAGATCTTGCCCTCTTCGGTGCGCGAGAACGGAACGCCGTAATGCTCCAGCTCGTAGACCGCCTTTGGCGCCTCACGGGCGAGGTATTCCATCGCATCGGTGTCGCCCAGCCAGTCGGAGCCCTTCACCGTGTCGTACATGTGCCACTGCCAGTGGTCCGGCCCCATGTTCGACAGCGAGGCCGCGATGCCGCCCTGCGCCGCCACGGTGTGCGAGCGCGTGGGGAACACCTTGGTGATGCAGGCCGTCTTCAGCCCCTGTTCCGCCATGCCGAGGGTCGCGCGCAGGCCCGAGCCTCCGGCGCCCACGACGATGCAGTCATATTCGTGTGTTTCGTAGTCGTATGCAGCCATGGGGTCCTCAGAGAGCGATCTTGGCGATGGCGAACAGGCCGGTGGCGGCCGCGCCATAGGAAAGGCAGGTGGTCAGAACAATGAGCGCTTCGCGGGTGAAGCCGTGGGCATAGTCCTCGATCACCATCTTGATGCCGTTCTTGAAGTGCATGAAGCCAACGGCGATCATCAGCGCCGCGACGATGGCCGGGAACGGTCGCGAGAAATAAGCCACGACAACATCGTGCGGTTGGCCCAGCATCTTGCCGAACATAAAGACGAAAAAGGGAAGCAGGATGATCAGCCCTACAGAAGACTGGGTCATCCACCAGTGGCGCCGCGTGCCTTCGCGGGCGGACCCGTGGCCGGTGGCGCGCTTGAGGTCGGTCAGATAGGACATGTGCGCCTCCGTTAGACGATCAGAAGGGTCAGGACGGTCAGGACGACCGACAGCACGATCATCACCAGGCCCAGTTTCTCGGCGAACTCGATTTCGAGGCCCCGGCCGGTATCCCAGTAAATGTGCCTCAGACCGCCCAGCGCGTGGTACCAGAGCGCCCAGACGGAAAGCGCCATGATAAGGTCGCCGAACCACGACGTGATCACGCCGTCGGCAACCGCGAAATACTCGGGAGATGTCGCGGCGGACAGAAACCACCAGACGACCAGAAGCGCGCCGACGAGAAGGCCCGTTCCGGTGATCCGCACGAAGATCGACGAGATCGACGTCATCTGCGGGCGGTAAATGGAGAGGTGCGGCGACAGTGGGCGATTGCCCCGGTTCACATCAGCCATGTCAGGTTCCCTTTTTTGGGTCTTTGGACTTCAATACCAAAAACATTTCCGGAGTCACGCCTCTGCGGCACCGGAGCGCAGGGTTTAACGCTCACATTCCAAATATTTTCCTATTTCGTGATCACACATAATATTTGCGTGATCACATTTACTTAATCATGTCATTTCAAGTCGCTCAGCACGTCGGAAATCGACGTGTTGAAGTTGAACTCGACCAGCCGGATCTCGCCCTGGGCTTCGGCGGCAACAAGCAGCAGCGCCACCGGGGCCGGCGATCCGGAGGGATAGAAGAATACGACCTCCTGATGAAACCCCGGCGCCTCACGGCGCTGCAGGATGGTTTCACAGGAGGTGAAGCCATTGGGAAAGACGACCATCACCTGTCCGAAATAGTCGTTCAGCCGCTCCACCAGATCCGGGAAATAAGGACCAGCAAGTTCAGCGAAGCCACGATAGTCGGCCTTCAGAAACGCCGCTTTCAGATCTTCGAGGTAGGGGATGTCCTGCGCTCGGTCAGGCCCGCAGACCGCAGCCGAAACACCGCCACCGGCGCTGCACAGGAGAGCCACGCAAAGGGTTCTAAGCAAAACCTTCATGACCCGATCAGACCTGAACGCAGGCCATCAGGCAAGCGATCTCTGTCTCGGGCCGAAGCCACGGAAACAGGAGGCATCACCGTAGTATGCGCCCCCCCCTCGCGTCGCTCCTGACTCCGGAAAGCCGGTCAGGTCGGGATCAAACCCCAATAGTCGAGATCCAGCAGAACGCCGGGCGCATACTTGCCATCCTCGCCCTTAAGGCCGAACGGTTCCGCCTCGGCTTTCTGCGCCACCAAACGAAGGCGCAGCGCACCGACCCCCGGCACCCCCGTTTCGACCTTGTCCAGCACCTCGGACCAGGCCGAGATCGTATCGCCTGCAAAGCAGGGCGCGGCGTGTGACCCGCCGTTCAACCCCGCCAGAAGCTGGACATTCGCCAGACCGTTGAATGACAGGGCTCGCGCAAGGCTGATGACATGCCCGCCGTAGATCAGACGCTTGCCATCTTCACGGTTGGTGGCATCGAAATGCACCTTTGCCGTGTTCTGCCAAAGCCGCGTCGCCATCATGTGCTCGGCTTCCTCGATGGTGACGCGGTCGACATGATCTATCTTCTCGCCAATCGTGTAATCGCGCCACCGGTGCGGCTCGCCCGCCAGTTCGAAATCATATCCGTCGAAGGTCAGGCCATTCGGCACCGACAGGGTCTCGGGCGCAACGACGGCCGACAGTTCCGGCACGACGGTCTCGGGCGCGGGCGCGCCGGTATCGCCTTTTCGAACCATCACCCACCGGACATAGTCCAGCACCGCCTCGCTCCGCTGGTTGCGACCCGTGGTGCGCACCCAGACAACGCCTGAATTTCCGTTGGAGTTCTGCTTCAGCCCGATCACCTCGGAGGTCGCCGTCAGCGTGTCGCCCGGATAGACCGGTCGCCGCCATCGCCCCTCGGCATAGCCAAGATTCGCAATCGCGTTGAGCGAGATGTCCGGCACCGTCTTGCCGAACACCGTATGAAAGGTGATCAGATCGTCGAACGGTCCGGCAAGACCGCAACGGGCCGCGAAATCGTCCGAGGAATGAACCGCGTGGCGGGCGGGGTACAGCGCGTGATAGAGCGCCTTTTCACCACCAAGAAGCGTACGCGGCACCGCGTGGCGGATCGTTTCGCCCACGCGATAGTCCTCGAAGAACCGGCCCGGATTGGTCTTCATCGGGTCAGCCTCCGAACGGGTAGTAACCCAACCACGTGTGGATGCCGGCAATGACCGCATAAAGGACGATCGCGATGACGGCGAGGCGGATATCTCCCGCGGCGCTGCCGCCCTTCCAGGGCGTGTAGTCGGTGACGGCACGGTTGATCAGCGCCATCTCGGCCAGAGCCCAGACCGCGATCCAGCCGAACAGGATCAGCGACGCGGAATCGCCGTTTACCAGGATGTGAGAGACCGACCAGATCACGGTGCCCCAGAGCATCGGGTGACGCATTTTTTCGCGCAGGCGCGACTTGGAGTTCCCCACACCGTAAAGTGCGACGGCGACCAGCATGAGCAGGTTGTTGATGCCCGTCGTCGCGGCCGAACGCCCCCAGTAGAAGGCGCTGTCCGCCCCGCGATAGCCGATCACCATAAGGACGACCGACAGAAGAAGAACAACGGCGAATATCCCTTTCGAGGCATCGCCCATGCGATCCTGCAGCGCGGCGCGCGGACCGGGGGCAATGCGCTTGAAGGCATGGGCGACGGTCCAGAGGACCAGCCCGAGAATAAGAAGTGTCATGCGGCCTCCCTTGCGCGGATCGCCTCGGCCTTGGCCAGCACCGCCCGCGCGGTTTCGATGTGCAGGCTCTCGACGATCTTGCCGTCGACAACGGCCACAGCTTCGCCGCGCGCCATCGCTTCGTCAAATGCTTCGATCTGGCGGCGGGCCAGGTCGATCTGCGCCTCGGTCGGGGCGAAAACGCGGTTCGCGATATCCAGTTGAGCCGGGTGGATCAGCGTCTTGCCGTCCATGCCCAGCGCCCGGCCCTGCTCGCATTCCAACATCAGCCCGTCATCGTCCTTGAACGCGTTGTAGACGCCGTCGACACAGACGATCCCGGCCGCGCGGGCGGCCATCAGGCAGGTTTGAAGCGCGGTCATCATCGCCATGCGGTCGCCAACCGTTGCGCAGCCGATCTCCTTGGCCAGATCGTTGGTCCCAAGGATGAATCCGTGGACGAACCGGGCGTCAGCGATCTCGAGCGCGTTGATGACACCGCGCGGAGTTTCCATCATGCACCAGATCGGAAGGTCCGGAACCAGCGCGGCCAGCGCCTCGACATCGCCTTTCCCATCGACCTTCGGCAGCAAAATGGCATCGCAGTCCATGTCCGCGACGGCCCGCGCGTCATCGGCGCCCCACTGGGTATCCAGCGCGTTGATCCGCACCATGCGGTAGCGATTTCCATAGCCCCCCGCATTGAGTTCGGCGGCCAGCGTCGCGCGCGCGGCGACCTTTTCGTCCGGCGCGACCGCGTCTTCGAGATCGAAGATGATGGCGTCGGCAGCAAGGCCGCGCGCCTTGTCCAGCGCCCGCGTCTTCGAACCGGGGATGTAGAGAACCGACCTGAAGAGTGCCGCGCTGTCCGTCATGATTCGCCCTCCGAGCAATAATATTGCGCGAAACCTGCACATCCCCACATCAATCCGCAAGGCTTTTCGCCGCGGCGCGGCATCGCGGGTACTCAGAAGCCTGCCCCGTGGAACTCCGACGCCGGGCGCTCCGTTAACCATATCTTGGCAGCCCTGCGGCCAGACTTCCTCCATTCCGCCCCGACACCCGGGGAGATTGCGAAAGGAAGGCGAACCCTTCCGGAAAGGACCGACATGACGGGGAAAACTGTCTTCCTGACGACCGCCCTCGCGCTGGGCATGGCCACGATGGCCACTGCGCAGGGACAGAACTGCGGTTCGCGAACCACGGTGATCGAGCGGCTTGCAGAGCGCTATGGCGAAAGCCGGCAATCCATCGGCATGGCCCCGGAGGGCCGGGTGGTCGAAGTCTTCGCATCGCTCGAGACCGGCACCTGGACGATCACCGTGACCATGCCGAACGGCATGACTTGCCTCGTGGCGTCAGGTCAGGCCTTCGAACATCTTGAAGAACCGCTGCAGCCGACTGGCATCAAGAGCTGAGCGCTCAGTTCAGCGAATCCGCGATCAGCTTCGACCCGGCTGCCAGAAGCAGTGCATAGGTCACGATGAAGAACGCGCGCTCCGGAATGGCCCGGTGCGCGACGACGCCCAGCCAGGCCCCGAACAGCGCGCCCGGCACAAGCCAGAGACCGGCCAGAAATGACTGGAGCGTGATCGCGCCCAGAAACCCATAGGCAATGGTCTTGGCCACGTTCACCAGACCGAACACCAGCACAGTCGTCGCCTGGTAGCCCGTTTTCGACAGGTCCTGCGACAACAGATAGACCGCAGCCACGGGGCCTCCCGCGTGGCTGACGAAACTGGTAAACGCCGAACCTGCCCCGGCCAGCATGCCCAGCCAGGCCGGTGCGGCCCTCGCGGCGCGGGGCGGATACCACCGCTGCAGCAGCTGGATCGCGACATAGCCGATGGCGATGACGCCGATCAGCAGCCGCAGCATGTCCTGATTGGCAATCTGCCAGAACAAGACCCCCAGAAGAACGCCGGGTCCGGCGCCGATCAGCAGAAGGCGGGTTTGCCGGGCGTCCCACCGTTTCCAGTAGGGCTTCAGCGTCACCCCATCGATCAGCAGAAGCAGCGGCATCAGGATCCCGAGAGCCTGCTCGGGCGGAAGAATTAGCGCCATCAGCGGGGCCGCGACGAAAGACGCGCCCGACCCGAACCCGCCCTTCGAAATCCCCGCCAGGATGACCGCCGGAATGCCGATCAGGAAGAATGTGAGGTCGGTTTCGATGGTCCGGTCTCCTGTGTCGCGGGCTTCACCACCCTTGCGCCTGCGGCAAACTCTGTCTAGGCATCCCCGCGACTCGACCTTCTGAAACGGAAACGGAGATCCTTTCCATGGCCAGACCCAAAATCGCGCTCATCGGCGCAGGCCAAATCGGCGGCACGCTCGCCCATCTCGCTGCGCTCAAGGAACTCGGGGACGTCGTCTTGTTCGACATCGCCGAAGGAACACCCCAGGGCAAAGCGCTGGACATTGCCGAAGCCGGCCCTTCCGAAGGCTTTGACGCCGCGCTGAAAGGCACCAACGACTACGCCGACATAGCCGGCGCCGACGTCTGCATCGTGACCGCCGGCGTGCCCCGCAAGCCCGGCATGAGCCGCGACGACCTTCTTGGCATCAACCTGAAGGTCATGAAGTCCGTCGGCGAAGGCATCAAGAAGAACGCTCCGAACGCTTTCGTGATCTGCATCACCAACCCGCTTGACGCGATGGTCTGGGCGCTGCGTGAATATTCCGGCCTGCCCCACAACATGGTGGTAGGCATGGCAGGCGTTCTGGACTCGGCGCGCTTCCGCCACTTCCTGAGCCTCGAATTCAACGTCTCAATGAAAGATGTCACCGCCTTCGTTCTTGGCGGCCACGGCGACACCATGGTCCCCTCGGTTCGCTACTCGACCGTTGCGGGCATCCCGCTGCCCGATCTCGTCGAGATGGGCTGGACGACGCAGGAGAAACTGGACGCGATCGTCCAGCGCACGCGCGACGGCGGCGCCGAGATCGTCGGACTTCTGGGCAACGGCTCGGCCTATTATGCCCCGGCCACCAGCGCGATCGAAATGGCGGAAGCCTTCCTCAAGGACCAGAAGCGGGTTCTGCCCTGCGCGGCCTATTGCGATGGCGTGTTCGGACTGAAGGACATGTATGTCGGCGTTCCCACCGTCATCGGCGCCGGTGGCATCGAGCGGATCGTCGAGATCAAGCTGTCGAAAGACGAGCAGGCGATGTTCGACAAGTCGGTCGACGCCGTGAAGGGACTGGTCAAGGCCTGCAAGGGCATCGACGAGAATCTGGGTTAAGCCGCATTCGCGGTACGAACGATTGGCCGCCGGAACTTCGGCGGCCTTTTTCTTTTCCGGCGCAGCACCGCCATTCCTCCCTGATCCCGAATCTGGATCCACCTATTTCCCCAATTGTGATCACTTAATTTTTTTGTGTGATCACATAATGGATTTTTTTGGCCTGATTTAGCGTTATCACAAGAATTTCCGTTTATCCGCGCTGCGTCGTCTGCCAAGGACGGACGAAACGGACTATCAGGAGGCCCCCGTGAACATCCACGAATACCAGGCAAAGGCACTGCTGCGCTCCTACGGCGCTCCGGTGTCCGACGGCCGCGCCGTGCTGCGCGCCGAGGAGGCGAAAACGGCTGCTGGCGCGCTTGATGGTCCGCTGTGGGTCGTCAAAGCGCAAATTCATGCCGGGGGCCGCGGCAAGGGAACGTTCAAGGAAGCGGATGCCGGCGATGCTGGCGGCGTCCGCCTTGCAAGATCGGTGGAAGAAGCCGCGACCGAAGCCAAGCGCATGTTGGGCCGCACTCTGGTCACCAAGCAGACCGGACCGGCGGGCAAGCAGGTCAACCGCATCTACATCGAGGACGGCTCGGGCATCGAAACCGAGATGTACCTCGCCCTGCTGGTCGACCGCGTCACGTCGCGGATCAGTTTCGTCGCCTCGACCGAGGGCGGCATGGACATCGAGGAAGTCGCCCACGCGACGCCCGAGAAGATCCTGTCGTTCAGCGTCGATCCCGCGACCGGGTACCAGGCTTTCCACGGCCGCCGCATCGCCTTCGCTCTGGGCCTGACCGGCCCGCAGATCAAGCAATGCGTCGCGCTGATGGGAACGCTCTACAAGCTCTTCGTCGAAAAAGACATGGAGATGCTGGAGATCAACCCGCTGATCATCACGGACAAGGGTGATCTCAAATGCCTCGACGCCAAGATGGGCTTTGATGGCAACTCGCTCTATCGCCACCCGGACATCCTCGAACTTCGCGACGAGACCGAGGAGGATCCGAAAGAGCTTCAGGCGTCGAAATACGACCTGAACTATATCGCTCTGGACGGAGAGATCGGCTGCATGGTCAACGGCGCAGGCCTCGCCATGGCGACGATGGACATCATCAAACTATTCGGTGCATCGCCGGCGAACTTCCTCGACGTGGGCGGCAGCGCGACCAAGGAAAAGGTGACCGAGGCGTTCAAGATCATCACGTCCGACCCGAACGTGAAGGGCATCCTCGTCAACATCTTCGGCGGTATCATGCGCTGCGACGTGATCGCCGAGGGCGTGGTCGCCGCGGTCAAGGAAGTGGGCCTTCAGGTGCCGCTGGTGGTCCGTCTGGAAGGCACGAATGTCGAGAAGGGCAAAGAGATCATCGGCAACAGCGGACTGAACGTGATCGCGGCCGATGACCTGAAGGACGGCGCCCAGAAAATTGTCAAAGCGGTGAAAGGGTGACGACCAACTTGCCCAGAACAGCGGAACGCCAGGCGGAGGTACACGGATCGGCGCGCTCGGCCGTCCCGGTATCAACGCTTGGATTCGCTCTCTGTGCACTGGTTCTTTCGTCTGGCGGGGCATCCGCGCAGGCAGGTCTGATCGACTCCGTCTGGCAAAAGTTCGGTGAATACTGTGGCGCGATCATCCAGTCCGGCTCGGTCGACCCGGCAGCCTATGTTTCGCTTCCGCCTGAACATCGGATTGCTCAAAGCACCGACGGCAACCGTATTCAGATTGATCACCAGACTCAGGACCAGAAGTGGTCACTGTCGATTACGCAAAGCGATCTCGGTGACAGGCGCTACCTGCACTGCCACGTCGGATATCACAATCTCCAGCCATTGGAGAGCTTCGAGGCCATCGCTTCCGATTTGCGCGCGCGCCTTGAACTGAGCGGCGCCACGGCACTCGCCGGCGGCGAAGACCGGGACATCAAGATCACTTCGCTCTACGCAACGCCTGGCAGCGGCGTAGACAAGATGGTCAACATCGATGCACTTGGCCTGCTCTCGGACCCGGAAATGGTCGCGCAGTTCCAGGTGTATTCCTATGGCATCGGCATCGGCGCCTTCGGAATCGTGTCGCGGGGCGAACAGGCAGCGCAGGCCGGAACCAACGACAGCGCCGAGACCATGCGCGCTGTCATTGATATCTGCATGCGCAACTACCGGACCCCCCAGCAGTCTTTGTCAGCGCTGGAGTCCGCGGGCATGGCCCTTGCCCCAACGGGCGATCAGGGTGGCTGGGAATTCTCAGGCGGTGGCGTTTTCGGGAATGTGACGGTGAACGACACGATCTACTGCTCGATCCAAAGCCAGTCCGTTCCGCTTGACACCGCTCAGGCCATAGGCACCGAACTTGCATATGCCCTTTTTCCAAATCTCGTGCAGCCCGGCGCACCCGAAGGGGGCCGCGGACCCTGCGACGGGCTTTCGATTTTCGCCCCACGCCAGATGCTCTGGCTTCGATATGCACAGGCCGGGAATTCCGGCGAATGCATAAACGACGGCACGTCCGCCGTCATTCTTAACTGAAGAAGAGAACCTGCATGTCCGTACTTGTAGACGAAAACACCAAGGTCATCTGCCAGGGCTTCACCGGCTCTCAGGGCACCTTTCACTCGGAACAGGCCATCGCCTACGGCACGAAGATGGTCGGCGGCGTGACTCCGGGCAAAGGGGGCCAGACACACCTGGACCTGCCGGTCTTCAACTCCGTGCATGAGGCCGTGGCGAAGACAGGGGCAAACGCCACCGTGATCTATGTGCCCCCGCCGTTTGCGGCCGACTCGATCCTCGAGGCGATCGATGCCGAGATCCCTCTCGTCGTCTGCATCACCGAGGGCATCCCGGTGCTGGACATGATGAAGGTGAAGCGCGCGCTGATGAACACGGACACGATCCTGATCGGCCCGAACTGCCCCGGTGTCATCACGCCGGACGCCTGCAAGATTGGCATTATGCCCGGCCATATCCACAAGCGTGGCTCGGTCGGTGTTGTATCGCGCTCAGGCACGCTTACCTACGAGGCCGTGAAACAAACGACAGATGTGGGCCTTGGCCAGTCGACCTGTGTCGGCATCGGCGGCGACCCGATCAAGGGGACCGAGCATATCGACGTGCTGGAATGGTTCCTTGCGGACGATGAAACGCAGTCGATCATCATGATCGGCGAGATCGGCGGCTCGGCCGAAGAAGAAGCCGCCCAGTTCCTGAAGGACGAGGCGAAGCGCGGCCGGAAGAAGCCCGTCGCGGGCTTCATCGCAGGGCGCACGGCACCTCCGGGCCGCCGCATGGGCCACGCAGGCGCCATCGTCGCCGGCGGCAAGGGCGGCGCCGAGGACAAGATCGAAGCGATGCGTTCGGCCGGGATCGTCGTGGCGGAAAGCCCGGCGGGTCTTGGCGAAGCGGTGCTGGAAGCAATAGGGAAATAAGACCGGGGCCATTTTGGCCCCGTCACTCAATCGGGAACCGGCGGTTCGGGAGGACCCCATGACGGATCAAAGCCCCAACGACATCTTCAAGGCCTCGTCCTTTCTGCAAGGACATAACGCGGAGTACATCGAACAGCTCTACGCCCGCTATGCAAACGACCCGAACGCGGTCGATGCAGCCTGGCAGCAGTTCTTCCGCGAACTGGGCGACAGCGGCATGGATGCCAAGGCCGAGGCCGCAGGGCCTTCCTGGGCGCGAGCCGACTGGCCGCCACAGCCCTCGGACGAACTGACCGCAGCGCTGGACGGGCAATGGGGCGCGCTTGGCCCCAAGGAGGCCGCGGGCGCAGCCGACAAGATCAAGGCCAAGGCCGCGGAACAGGGCGTGAAGGTCACCGAGGCTCAGGTACGCCAGGCAGTGCTGGATTCGATCCGTGCGCTGATGATCATCCGCGCCTACCGTATCCGGGGTCACCTGGTGGCGGAACTCGATCCGCTCGGGATGCGGGACGAAACGCCTCACCCAGAGCTTGATCCGCGATCCTACGGCTTCACCGAAACAGACATGGACCGTCCGATCTTCATCGACAACGTGCTGGGGCTGGAGATGGCCTCGATGCGCGAGATCCTCTCGATCGTGAAGCGCACCTACTGCGGCACCTTCGCGCTTCAGTACATGCACATCTCGAACCCCGAGGAAGCCGCCTGGCTGAAGGAGCGGATCGAAGGCTACGGCAAGGAAGTCGCCTTCACCCAGGAAGGCCGTCGCGCAATCCTGAACAAGCTGGTCGAGGCCGAGGGCTTCGAGAAGTTTCTGCACGTCAAGTACATGGGTACCAAGCGCTTTGGCCTCGACGGAGGTGAAAGTCTTGTCCCGGCGATGGAACAGATCATCAAGCGCGGCGGTGCGCTTGGCGTGAAGGAAATCGTCATCGGCATGCCGCACCGGGGCCGCCTGTCGGTTCTGGCCAACGTGATGGGCAAGCCTTACAAGGCGATCTTCAACGAATTCCAGGGCGGCAGCTTCAAGCCCGAGGATGTGGATGGCTCCGGTGACGTGAAGTACCACCTCGGCGCTTCGTCGGATCGTGAGTTCGACGGCAACACCGTGCACCTGTCGCTGACCGCGAACCCCTCCCACCTGGAAGCGGTCAACCCGGTCGTGCTTGGCAAGGCCCGCGCCAAGCAGGATCAGCTTCACGACCATGACCGCAGGCAAGTCCTGTCGATCCTTCTGCACGGCGACGCGGCCTTCGCGGGCCAGGGCGTCGTGGCCGAATGCTTCGGGCTCTCGGGCCTGCGCGGCCATCGGACCGGCGGCACGATCCACATCGTCGTCAACAACCAGATCGGGTTCACCACCGCGCCGCACTTCAGCCGGTCGTCCCCCTATCCGACCGACATCGCGCTGATGGTCGAGGCCCCGATCTTCCACGTCAACGGCGACGACCCCGAGGCGGTCGTTCACGCCGCCAAGGTCGCCACCGAGTTCCGCCAGAAGTTCGGCAAGGACGTGGTCATCGACATGTTCTGCTACCGCCGCTTCGGTCACAACGAAGGCGACGAGCCGATGTTCACCAACCCGATCATGTACAAGCGGATCAAGGGTCACAAGACGACCCTCTCGCTCTACACCGACCGGCTGGTGAAGGACGGGCTGATCCCCGAGGGCGAGATCGAGGACATGAAAGCCCAGTTCCAGGCCTACCTGAACGAGGAGTTCGAGGCTGGAAAGGTCTATCGCCCGAACAAGGCCGACTGGCTGGACGGCCGCTGGAGCCACCTTGACCGAGAGGGCGAGAAGTACCAGCGCGGCAAGACCGCCATCAAGAAGAAGACGATGGAGGAGATCGGCAACGCGCTTACCACCGTTCCCGGTGGCTTCCCCGTCCACAAGACCGTCGAGCGCCTGCTTGAAACGAAAAAGCAGATGTTCGACACCGGCGAAGGTTTCGACTGGGCCACGGCGGAAGCACTTGCCTTCGGCAGCCTGCTCACCGAGGGCTATCCGGTGCGACTGGCAGGCCAGGATTCGACGCGCGGCACCTTCAGCCAGCGCCATTCCGGCATCATCAACCAGGAAAACGAAGACCGGTACTATCCGCTGAATCACATTCGCGACGGTCAGGCGCGTTATGAGGTCATCGACTCGATGCTTTCCGAGTACGCGGTGCTTGGCTTCGAATACGGCTATTCGCTGGCCGAACCGAATGCGCTGACGCTCTGGGAGGCCCAGTTCGGCGACTTCGCGAACGGCGCGCAGATCATGTTCGACCAGTTCATCTCGTCCGGCGAGCGCAAGTGGCTGCGCATGTCGGGCCTTGTCATGCTCCTGCCCCACGGCTTCGAAGGCCAGGGACCGGAGCATTCCTCGGCCCGCCTGGAACGCTTCCTGCAGATGTGCGCGGAAGACAACTGGATCGTTGCGAACTGCACGACGCCGGCGAACTACTTCCACATCCTGCGCCGCCAGTTGCACCGCTCCTACAGGAAGCCGCTTGTGCTGATGACGCCCAAATCGCTCCTGCGCCACAAGCTGGCCATCAGCGATCAGGCCGACTTCCTGACCGGATCGTCTTTCCACCGCGTTCTCTGGGACGACGCCGAGAAAGGCCATTCCGACACCAAGCTTGCCGCCGACGACAAGATCAGGCGCGTCGTGATGTGCTCGGGCAAGGTCTATTACGACTTGTTGGAAGAGCGTGACGCGCGCGGCATCGACGACGTCTACCTGTTGCGTGTCGAGCAGTTCTATCCCTTCCCGGCCCAGGCCATGGTGAAGGAATTGAAACGCTTTCCCAATGCCGACTATGTCTGGTGCCAGGAAGAGCCCAAGAACCAGGGTGCATGGACCTTCATGGAGCCAAACATCGAATGGGTGCTGACCCGCATCAAGGCAAAGATCACCCGGCCTGTCTATGCCGGGCGCGCCGCGTCGGCTTCACCGGCCACGGGCCTTGCCTCGGCACATAAATCACAACAGGCAGCGCTGGTCGACGACGCGCTCACAATCAAAGGGTAACCGAAAATGGCCACTGAAATCCGCGTGCCCACGCTGGGCGAAAGCGTGACCGAAGCGACCGTCGCGACCTGGTTCAAGAAGCCCGGCGACAGCGTCGCCGTCGATGAGATGCTGTGCGAACTGGAGACCGACAAGGTCACCGTCGAGGTACCCTCGCCCGCTGCCGGCACCCTGGGCGAGATCGTCGCCAAGGAGGGCGAGACCGTCGGCGTCGACGCGCTACTGGCCACGCTCAGCGAAGGTACCGGCGCTGCGGCAGCCCCTGCCCCCAAGGCCGCGGCCTCCGCGCCCAAGCCCGCCGGAAACGGTGCGGCCAAGGGCGGCGCGAAAATCGACGTCATGGTCCCGACGCTTGGCGAAAGCGTCGCCGAAGCCACCGTCTCGACCTGGTTCAAGAAAGCCGGCGACGCAGTTCAGCAGGACGAGATGCTGTGTGAACTGGAGACCGACAAGGTTTCGGTCGAGGTGCCCGCTCCCGCCTCCGGCGTGCTCAGCGAGATCCTCGCCGCCGAGGGTTCCACCGTCGAGGCAGGCGGCAAGCTGGCCGTCATGACCGCCGGCGAAGGCGCTGCCGCGGCAACCGCCCCGGACGCTGCACCGGCCCCCGCCCCCGCCGCCGCTCCGTCGGGCAAGGACATCGAGGATGCGCCCTCGGCCAAGAAACTGATGGCCGAGAAGGGCCTCAGCCCCGACGAGGTGACAGGCACCGGAAAGGACGGCCGCATCATGAAGGAAGACGTTCAGAAGGCGCTTCAATCCCCAGCGCCCAAGGCAGAGGCGCCCGCCCCGGCCCAGGCGCCCCGAGCGCCTGTCGCCGCCGAGGACGCCGCCCGCGAGGAACGGGTGAAGATGACCCGCCTCCGCCAGACCATCGCGCGCCGCCTGAAGGACGCGCAGAACACAGCCGCCATGCTGACCACCTATAACGAGGTCGACATGGGCGCGGTCATGGCGCTTCGCAGCGAGTACAAGGACCTGTTCGAGAAGAAGCACGGCGTAAAGCTGGGCTTCATGTCCTTCTTCGTGAAGGCCTGCTGCCACGCGCTTCAGGAAGTGCCCGAGGTCAATGCCGAGATCGACGGCACCGACATCGTCTACAAGAACTTCGTCCACATGGGCGTCGCCGTCGGCACGCCTACGGGTCTTGTCGTGCCCGTCGTCCGCAACGCCGACCAGATGAGCTTCGCTGCGATCGAGAAGAAGATCGCCGAACTGGGGCTACGCGCCCGTGATGGCAAACTTTCGATGGCCGAGATGCAGGGCGGCACCTTCACCATCTCGAACGGCGGCGTCTACGGCTCGCTGATGTCCTCGCCCATCCTGAACCCGCCACAGTCGGGCATCCTGGGCATGCACAAGATCCAGGAACGCCCGATGGTCGTGAACGGCCAGATCGTGGCGCGCCCGATGATGTATCTCGCGCTCAGCTACGACCACCGGATCGTCGACGGCAAGGGGGCGGTGACGTTCCTCGTTCGCGTGAAGGAAGCACTGGAGGATCCGCGGCGGCTGCTGATGGACCTCTGAGGCCGTGCCGTCCGAGGGGATAAGATTTCCGGCAGCAGCAGTTCTCGCGCTGCTGCTGGCCCTCTTCACCACCGTCTTCGCCCGCCAGACCCACAACACCTTCGACCTGCCCACCTGGATCGACCTGACAGAATGGCCCGCAACGCTCCTCTACCTCGCCGCCGCTGTCGCGGCTTGGGTCAGGCTCGAACGGGTGGCCGCCCTGGCGCTGGTCGCGGCCATGCTTGCGTTCCTCGCGGCACAGTCGGCGCATCTCTTTACCGTTCCATTGGGCTTCGCGCTGGTGATCGCCGCATCGCTTGCCTTCCTCCTGATCCTGCCGACCACGTGGAGACCCCGATGAAACGCCTTCTGCCCTTGGCGCTCCTCGCGCTCGCCGCCTGCGGCGCCCCGGTCTCCGAAACGCTGACGACCGCGCGCCACGTGCCCTCGAACGTGCCCTACGGCACCGAAGGCGCACGGCTGCACCTCTTCGTCTTCGACCCGTCCGAACCGCGACCGCTGGCCGACCGCAAGGCCATCGCGCGCCGTCAGGTCGCGCTCGAACCCTCCTGCGCCTGGGTAGAGGCGCCCGATTCCTTCCTCATCGAGGAAACCCGCAAACAGGGCGAACGGTACGCCGACACGATGCTCGTCGCCCCCCTCAGGTGCTCAAGAACTTGATCCTTCCTCTTGGCCCAAATACTTCGGGGGTGCGGGGGCAGAGCCCCCGCCGACGCGCCCGACAACAAAAGGACCCGACCCATGGCAAGCTATGACGTCATCGTAATCGGCAGTGGCCCCGGCGGCTATGTCTGCGCCATCCGCTGCGCGCAGCTGGGCCTCAAGACCGCCTGCGTCGAGGGGCGCGAGACCTTGGGCGGCACCTGCCTCAACGTCGGATGCATCCCGTCAAAGGCGCTTCTGCACGCCACCGAGATGCTGCACGAGACCGAAGAGAACTTCGCCAAGATGGGGCTCAAGGTTCTGCGCCCCGACGTCGACTGGAAACAGATGCTTGCCTACAAGCAGGAAACCATCGACGGCAATACCAAGGGCATCGAGTTCCTGTTCAAGAAGAACAAGATCGACTGGCTGAAAGGCTGGGGCTCGATCCCCGAGCCGGGCAAGGTCAAGGTCGGCGACGAGGTGCACGAGGCGAAGAACATCATCGTCGCCACCGGTTCGGAATCCTCCTCGCTGCCGGGCGTCGAGGTCGACGAGAAGACCGTCGTCACCTCCACCGGCGCGCTGGAACTGGGCAAGATCCCCGCGAAACTGGTCGTCATCGGCGCGGGCGTGATCGGCCTGGAACTCGGCTCGGTCTACAACCGCCTCGGGTCGGAAGTGACGGTGATCGAATACCTGGACGTCGTCACCCCCGGCATGGACGGCGAGGTCCAGAAAACCTTCCAGCGCATCCTGAAGAAGCAGGGCATGTCCTTCGTCATGGGCGCTGCCGTTCAGAAGGTCGAAAAGACCAAGGGCGGCGCAAAGGTGACCTACAAGCTGAAGAAGAACGACAAGGAAGAAACGGTCGAAGCCGATACCGTCCTGGTTGCCACCGGGCGCAAACCCTACACCGACGGACTTGGCCTCGACGCGCTCGGCGTCGCCACGACCGACCGCGGACAGGTCAAGACCGACGCGCATTATGCGACCAGCGTGAAGGGTATCTACGCCATCGGAGACTGCATCGCGGGGCCCATGCTGGCGCACAAGGCCGAGGACGAAGGCATGGCGGTAGCCGAGATCATCGCGGGCCAGGCGGGCCACGTGAACTACGGCGTCATCCCGGGCGTGATCTACACCCATCCCGAGGTCGCCAGCGTTGGCAAGACCGAGGAACAGCTCAAGGAAGAAGGCCGCGCTTACAAGGCGGGCAAGTTCATGTTCATGGGCAACGGACGCGCCAAGGCGAACCATGCCGCCGAGGGCTTCGTGAAGATCCTCGCCGACAAGGAAACCGACCGCATCCTCGGGGCACATATCATCGGACCGATGGCCGGCGACCTGATCCACGAGATCTGCGTTGGAATGGAGTTCGGCGCTGCGGCCGAGGATATCGCCCGCACCTGCCACGCGCACCCGACCTATTCCGAGGCGGTGCGCGAGGCCGCGCTGGCTTGCGGCGACGGCCCGATTCACAGCTAGAGCGGCGGACCGCCGCCCATTCGGGGCAAACCGCGCAGCCCGACCGCATCGATGATATTGCCTAGCGGCCCCGAAACGTGAACTTTGGACGCATCGCGCGGCAGGCGGGGGTGCCGCGCACCGATGCTTTTGGAGGTTTCATCGATGCTGCGCGTTCTTCTGCCCATTCTCGCCCTCGGCCTGGCCGGCACGGCCTCTGCCCAGACGGCTGCCCTGCTCATCGGCACCGAGGATTACGACCGGATCAGCGATGTCCGGCGCGGCGATGAACTGGTCGATGCGTCCCGCGCGCTCGACCGGGCCGGTGTCCGCGTGGTTGCACGCCGCGATACCGACCTCGACGGCATGCGCCAGGCGCTTGCGGAATTCGGACAGATGGCAGACAGGTCCGACCGTCTCCTTGTGGCCCTTGGCGGTCGCTTCCTTCACTCGTCGACCGAGACCTATTACCTGCCTTCCGACGCCGACACCGGGCCGCTTGCAACCCTGGCAGCGACCACCCTGCCCCTGTCCACGGTCACGGCGTGGCTGGCCGAGCATCCTGGAAAGGCCGTCCTGATCCTCGCCACCGATGACCTCGAGGCCGAGTACGGCACTTTTCTCTCCGCCGGGATCGGCGATATCACCATCCCTCAGGGTGTGACCGTTCTGACAGGTGATCCGCGCACGGCCGCCAATTTCATCGAAGATCGCATGGCCCGCCCAGGCACCGATCTTGTCGATGCCGCGCGCCGGGCCGGACTTGGGGTTTCCGGCTTTTCCGCCGCAGGCCAAAGCTTCGTGGACGAAGCGGCGCCCGAAAAGCCCCTGACACCCCTACCGGTGCCCCCTTCGGACGCCGACCAGCGCCTGCGCGACATTCGCGCCTGGCGCGACGCCGACGCGGCGAACACAGCCGAGGCCTATCAGCGGTACATCTCGGAATTCCCGACCGGCCAATTCCGCCGCATGGCCGAGAACCGCATCCAGTCTCTGACCGATACGCCCGAGGCACGTGCCGAGCGCACCGAACAAGCGCTGGACCTCAACCGGGACCAGCGCCGCGAAGTCCAGCGTGACCTGTCGCTCCTCGACTACAACACCCGTGGCATCGACGGCATCTTCGGCCGCGGCACCCGCACCGCCATCAGCGCATGGCAGCAGTCTCAGGGTTTCGAGGCAACCGGCTATCTCACGGCCGACCAGATCACGCGGCTCGACGCGCAGGCAGAGCGGCGCGCGGCGGAACTGGAGGCCGAGGCCGAGCGGCGTCGGGCACAGCAGCTGGCAGAGGACCGCACCTTCTGGAGCCAGACCGGCGCGCTTGGCGACGAAGCGGGACTGCGGGCCTATTTGAATCGCTACCCTGTCGGGGAATATTCAGAGACCGCACAAGAACAGCTGGCTGCAATCGAACGTCAAAAGCGCCGCGAAACCGATGCGCGCGATCGCCAGCTATGGGATGAAGCCACGCAGGAAAACACGATCCGTGCCTATCGCGATTACCTCGATCTCGCGCCCGGCGGCGCCTTCCGGGACGAAGCACAAACCCGCATCGCGGCCATTGAACAGGCCGAACGCGAATCGCAGTCCAACTCTGCGGCCGCACGCGAGGAACAGGCCCTGAACCTTTCTCCTCGCACTCTGCAGATCATCGAGTCTCGCCTCGAGTCGCTGGGCTTGCGTCCCGGGCGGGTCGACGGCGTTCTGGACGACGACAGCCGGCGCGCGATCCGGCGCTATCAATCCGCCCGCAATCTTCCCGAGACGGGTTACCTCAGCGAAGCTGTCGTTGTTCAACTTCTTGCGGATTCGGTCCGGCAGATCTTTCGGTAGAAAGGGCTCTCAGTCCTTCTTTCCGATCTTCGCCAACTGTTCCTGCATGGCCGCCAGTTGCGACCGGATCTCATCCAGTTCGGACGCGCCCGTGTCCTCTTCAGACGTGGGCTCATCATCGTCGCTGGCGGACGGTCCCGACCAGCCGCCGCCAAGGCCACCGGTCATCGCCTTCATGAAGGCTTCCTGCTGCGCCTTCATCGCCTCGAATCCAGGCATGGCGGACATGGGATTGGTCATGCTCTCCATCATCTTCGACTGCCCTTCGCGCAGCATGTCGAAGCTCATCGCAAGGAACTGGGGAACGACCGATTGCGCCTGGGTGGTGTAGGACCGGACAAGATCGGTCAGAACATCCACCGGCAAGACATTCTCGCCGCGGCTCTCGTGCTCGGCAATGATCTGCAGAAGGTATTGCCGCGTCAGGTCGTCGCCCGACTTCAGATCGACGATCTGAACCTCGCGGCCGTCGCGAATGAAACCCGCGATATCCTCAAGGGTGACATAGTCCGAAGTCTCGGTGTTATACAGCCGCCGGCTGGCGTACCGCTTGATCAGCAATGGTTTGGATGCCACGTCCCGTCCTCCCCGACGATTGTCGCTGCGGTGCAGCTTAACGAGAGAGACCGTGAAATCAAAGAGTTTCTGCGCAGCATGATTTTCATGCTGCGCAGCGAAACTTAGACCAGATCGTCGTCGCCGGTCTCGTCCATCAGGCGCATCATGTCCGGCACGATCACGTGTCGGTTCCCTTCAAGGCGAATGATGCCATCCCGCTTCAGAGCCGAAATCTGACGCGAAACGGTCTCCAGCGTCAGTCCCAGGTAATCCGACATCGCTTCCCGAGTGAGCGGCAGATCGAAGGTCACCGGCTGGTCGAGAGGAATTTCGCCTTCTGCCGAGGCACGCCGCGCAATGATCGACAAAAGGCTGGCGATCTTTTCACGAGCCGTCTTGCGTCCCAGAAGCAGCATCCAGTCGCGCGCCGCGTCCAGTTCGTCCAGCGCCATTTCCAGAAGCCGTTTCTGGATATGCGGCATCTCGTCGAGCAGCCGCTCGAACGGCTTGCGTCGGAAACAGCAGATCACCGTCTCTGAAACGGCGGTCACGTCGAACCGGGCCAGTTCCCGTCCCGGTCTGCCGATAAAATCCGATGGCAGCAAAAGCCCCACCATCTGGCGGCGGCCATCCTCCATCGTCTGGGTCAGCGATGCGACCCCCGAGACGACCGAAGCCACAAAGTCCATTCTGTCGCCCGCCCAGAGAATATTCTGCCCGGCCGCGACGGTCCGATAATACTTGATCTCTTCAAGCCGAGCTAATTCATCGGTCTCACATCGTGAGCAAACCGCTCTGTGACGGATGGGACAGCCCGAACACGGACCGACCTCCGTAACTTCCAAAGAAATTGACGCCATTGGTTCCCCCGCACTTCCTGTTCGCGTCGAAGCGCTACGACTATCTTATACAACTTGGGATGGTCGGCCACCAAATTCAACAGTTTGCATGTATTTTTTCCCGAACCGGACCTCAGCGCCAGTCGAAAAAGCCCTCTCCGGCCCTGTTCAGCAAGCCAGCTGCAAGGTCACGCCCCAGGGCGTCCGCGTCCTCGATGGCACCGCTACACTCATCAGAAACGGCTTCGGATCCGTCGGTTCGAAGTATCTCGCCCCGTAGCCGCAACTGGCCCCCATTCAGTTCCGCCAGACCCGCGATCGGTGTCTCGCACGATCCGTCGAGAGCCGCGAGAAAGGCACGTTCCGCCGCCAGGCGCTGCCCGGTCGGCGTGTGGTGGATAGCCTCCAGCATCGCTGCTGCCCGCATGTCGTCCGCACGTCTCTCTATCCCGATAGCGCCCTGGGCGACCGCCGGAAGCATCTCCTCGGGTTCGATGGCCGAGGACACGATATCGCTCATACCCAGGCGGTTGAGCCCGGCCATGGCAAGGAACGTGCAAGCGGCAACCCCGTCTTCCAGCTTCTTCAGGCGCGTCTGCACGTTGCCGCGGAACTCCACGACCTCAAGGTCGGGACGCCGGTTCAGAAGCTGCGCCTTTCGCCGCAGGCTGGACGTACCAACCTTGGTGCCCGCATCCAGACCGGCCAGAGTGCCGCCCGAGGGCGAGATGAACGCATCCCGAACGTCTTCGCGCGGAAGATAGCAGTCCAGCAGCAGTCCGCCGGGCTGTTCGACGGGCATGTCCTTCATGGAGTGAACGGCGATATCGATCTCGCCCTTCAACATGGCGTCCTCAATCTCGCGCGTGAACAGACCCTTTCCTCCGATCTCCTTCAGGGGACGGTCGAGGACCCGATCGCCCGTCGTCTTGATGACAACGATTTCGAAGGCTTCCTCGACAAGATCGAAGGCCGCCGACAGACGCGCGCGCGTTTCATGGGCCTGTGCCAGCGCCAGGGGCGAACCACGGGTGCCAATACGGAACGGAGAAGAGGGATTTGGTAAATCTGTCATGGGCCTAGGTGTAATGGCGTCAGAAAAAACTGACAATCCATTGTATTGACAAGATGACGCTTGGCTGTGACCACAGGAGCGAAAATTTCGAAGGGGAAAGACATGGCAAACAAGCTCATCCTGCGGGCACTTGAAGGCGAGACACTTCCCGTGCCGCCGATCTGGATGATGCGGCAGGCCGGCCGTTACCTGCCCGAGTATCGCGCGACGCGCGCCCAGGCCGGCGATTTCCTCTCGCTGTGCTACACGCCGGATCTGGCCGCCGAAGTCACCCTTCAGCCGATCCGCCGCTATGGCTTCGACGCTGCCATCCTGTTCGCCGACATCCTGCTGATCCCGGACGCGCTTGGAATGGATCTCTGGTTCGTCACCGGCGAGGGGCCGCGCCTGTCCACGATCACAAGCGAAAGCGATTTCAATACCTTGAAGCCGGCCGATGCCATCCACGACAAACTGGCCCCGGTCTATGAAACGGTCCGCATCCTCTCGCGAGAACTGCCAGAAGAGACGACTCTGATCGGTTTCGCCGGTGCGCCCTGGACGGTCGCTACCTACATGATCGCCGGACGCGGCACGCCGGATCAGGGCCCGGCCCATGCGCTCAAGGCCGAGAACCGCGCCCTGTTTCAGGCCGTCATCGATCGGCTGACCGAGGCCACGATCACCTATCTCTCGGCCCAGATCGACGCCGGCGCCGAGGTGGTCAAGATCTTCGACAGCTGGGCCGGGTCGCTCAAGGGGCAGGACTTCGACGATTTCGCGCTCGAACCGGCCAAGCGCATCATCGCGGCGCTGAAGCAGAAGCATCCAGACATCCCTGTCATCGCCTTCCCGCGCGAGGCCGGCGAACGCTATGAAGGCTTCGCCAAGGCCACCGGCGCGGATTGCGTCGCCCTGGACAATTCGGTGGATGCAGCCTGGGCGGCAGTGCATGTGCAGAAGGACGGCTGCGTGCAGGGCAACCTTGCCTCCTCGCACATGGTGACCGGAGGTCAGGCCCTGGTCGACGAGACCCGCAGGATCGTCGACGCCTTCTCGAAGGGGCCGCACATCTTCAATCTCGGTCACGGCATTACACCCGACGCGGATCCCGAGAATGTTCAGCTGATGATCGACACGGTGCGATCACACCGTTGATTCAAAAAGAAAAGGCCCCGCTTCCGGGGCCTTTTTTCAATTTCGAAGACGCGCAGTCGCCGTCAGACCATGTCCTGCAGCAGATGCTCGAGGTCGGCAACCAGCTTGGCCGCGACATCGGCGTCGGGGCCTTCCTTGGCCGCCTGCGCCTCTTGCGCTTCCTTGATGCGCTGCTGCAGCAATTCGGAGCTCACGTCCGTCTTGCGCATCGCTTCGTCGGCCAGAACGGTCGCGCTCTCGGCCGTGATCTGGGCGAAGCCGCCCAGAACCACGAATTCCTGCTCGCCGCCGTCTTCCATCTCGACGACGATGGTGCCCGGCCGCAGCGTGGTGACCGTTGGCGCATGATCGGGCATAGCCGTCATGTCGCCATCGGCGCCCGGTAGCCGGACCGCCTTCGCCTGTCCCGAGGCCAGACGGCTCTCGGGCGAGACGAGGTCGAATTGGAACGTGTCAGCCATTGGCTCTCCTTACGCGGCTTCCGCCGCCAGACGCTCGGCTTTCGCCTTCACTTCCTCGATGCCGCCGACCATGTAGAAGGCCGCTTCCGGCAGGTGGTCGTATTCACCGGCGACAACCGCCTTGAACGACGAGATCGTGTCTTCCAGCGGAACCTGAACACCGTCCGAGCCGGTGAACACCTTGGCCACGTCGAACGGCTGGCTGAGGAAACGCTGGATCTTCCGGGCGCGGGCCACGGTCAGCTTGTCCTCTTCCGACAGTTCGTCCATGCCGAGGATCGCGATGATGTCCTGCAGCGACTTGTAGCGCTGAAGGATACCCTGCACGTCACGGGCAACCTGGTAGTGCTCTTCGCCAACGATGGCCGGGTCGAGGATCCGCGACGACGAGTCGAGCGGGTCCACAGCCGGGTAGATGCCCAGTTCCGAAATCGCACGCGACAGAACGGTCGTGGCGTCGAGGTGGGCAAAGGTCGTTGCCGGCGCAGGGTCGGTAAGGTCGTCCGCGGGAACGTAGACGGCCTGGATCGAGGTGATCGAGCCGGCTTTCGTCGAGGTAATGCGTTCCTGCATCGCGCCCATGTCGGTCGCCAGCGTGGGCTGATAGCCCACGGCCGAAGGAATACGGCCCAGAAGCGCCGACACCTCGGAACCCGCCTGCGTGAAGCGGAAGATGTTGTCGACGAAGAACAGAACGTCGGTTCCGGACTGGTCGCGGAATTGCTCGGCCAGCGTCAGGCCGGTCAGCGCAACACGGGCGCGGGCTCCCGGAGGCTCGTTCATCTGGCCGTACACCAGGGCCACCTGGCTTTCCGGCAGGTTGTCCGGCTTGATAACGCCGGATTCGATCATTTCGTGGTAAAGGTCGTTGCCCTCACGGGTCCGCTCACCAACACCCGCGAACACCGAGAAGCCCGAGTGCACTTTCGCGATGTTGTTGATCAGTTCCATGATGAGAACGGTCTTGCCCACGCCGGCACCGCCGAAGAGGCCGATCTTACCGCCCTTGGAGTAGGGTGCCAGAAGATCGACAACCTTGATGCCGGTGACGAGGATTTCCGATTCCGTGGCCTGCTCGTCGAAGGTCGGCGCAGGCTGGTGAATGGCGCGCTTCTCGTCGGCATGCACAGGCTCGCCTTCGTCGACCGGTTCGCCGATAACGTTCAGGATGCGGCCCAGCGTGGCGTTTCCGACCGGCACCATGATCGGGCCGCCCGTGTCCGCGACTTCCTGGCCGCGAACCAGACCTTCGGTTGCGTCCATAGCGATGGTGCGAACCGTGTTCTCACCAAGGTGCTGAGCGACTTCCAGAACCAGGCGGTTGCCTTGGTTGGTTGTCTCCAGCGCGTTCAGAATTTCGGGCAGGTGGTCGTCGAACTGCACGTCCACGACGGCGCCGATGACCTGGGTCACTTTGCCTTTTGCGTTTGCCATTCCTCGTTCTCCGGTCTTTTAGAGCGCTTCGGCGCCCGAAATGATTTCGATAAGTTCGTTCGTGATGACCGCCTGACGCGTCCGGTTGAACTCGATGGTCAACCGCTCGATCATGTCGCCCGCGTTGCGCGTGGCGTTGTCCATGGCGGACATCCGCGCGCCCTGCTCGGACGCACCGTTTTCCAGAAGTGCCGAAAAGATCTGCGTCGCAACGCTGCGCGGCAGCAACTCGGCAAGAACTTCCTGTTCATCTGGCTCGTAGTCGAAGTAGGACGCGCCTTCGCCCTCGGATGCCTCGAACTTCGCAGGGATCACCTGCAATTCGGTCGGCACCTGGCTGATCACGCTTTCGAACTGCGAAAAGTAGATCGTCGCGACGTCGAACTCGCCCGCGTCGAAACGCGAGAGAATGTTCTCGGCAATGCCCTGCGCCTCGACATAGCCGACGCGCTTGACCTCCGACAGATCCACGTGATGGATCAGGTGATCGGCGTAGTCCCGGCGAAGCTGCTCACGGCCCTTTTTGCCGACAGTGACGATCTTCACCGTCTTTCCAGCGGCCAGAAGCTTCTGGATCCGGGTCTTCGCGAGCTTCACGATCGACGAGTTGAAGCCGCCGCACAGCCCGCGCTCCGCGGTCATGACCACCAGTAGGTGCGTCTGATCCGAGCCCGTGCCCTTCAGCAGTTTCGGCGCGTCTTCGCTGGCGCCCGCACCCGCGGCAAGCCCGGCCATCACGGCATTGAACCGCTCGGCATAGGGACGCGCCGCGGCGGCAGATTCTTCGGCCCGCCGCAGCTTGGCTGCGGCGACCATCTGCATCGCCTGAGTGATCTTCCGGGTCGACTTGACCGAGTTGATCCGGTTTTTCAGGTCCTTGAGACTAGGCATCTATCCTGTCCTTCCGGGGTTCAACTTAAGAGAAGTCGGCGGCGAACTCTTCAATCGCGGCTTTCAGCTTGTCGGCGGCATCGCCCTTGATTGCCGGATCGTCGTTGGTGATCCAGTCGAGGATGTCCTGACGCTTCGACCGCATGTGGTTCAGCAGGCCCTTCTCGAACCGGCCCACGGCGTTGACCGGGTGCTTGTCGAGATAGCCAGAGATACCGGCGAAGATGACGCAGACGATTTCCGCGTTGGTCAGCGGCGAGTACTGCGGCTGCTTCATCAGTTCCGTCAGACGGGCACCACGGTTCAGCAGGCGCTGGGTCGCGGCGTCGAGGTCGGAACCGAACTGCGCGAAGGCGGCCATTTCGCGGTACTGGGCAAGCTCCAGCTTGACCGAACCGGCGACCGACTTCATCGCTTTCGTCTGGGCCGACGAGCCCACCCGCGACACCGACAGACCGGTGTTCACGGCAGGGCGGATGCCCTGGAAGAACAGTTCGGTTTCAAGGAAGATCTGACCGTCGGTGATCGAGATCACGTTGGTCGGAATGAACGCCGACACGTCGCCGCCCTGGGTTTCGATGATCGGCAGAGCGGTCAGCGACCCGGCGCCGTTGTTTTCGTTCAGCTTCGCCGAACGCTCCAGCAGGCGGGAGTGCAGGTAGAAAACGTCGCCCGGATAGGCTTCACGTCCCGGCGGACGGCGCAGCAGCAGCGACATCTGGCGATAGGCCACTGCCTGCTTCGAAAGGTCATCATAGATGATCAGGGCATGGCGGCCGTTGTCGCGGAAGTATTCCGCCATCGCGGTCGCCGAGTACGGGGCCAGGAACTGCATCGGCGCCGGGTCCGAAGCGGTCGCGGCCACGACGATCGTGTATTCGATCGCGCCGGTTTCTTCCAGACGCTTCACCAGCTGCGCAACGGTCGAGCGCTTCTGACCCACGGCGACGTAGATGCAGTACAGCTTCTTCGACTCGTCGTCACCAGCGGCTTCGTTGTAGACCTTCTGGTTAAGGATCGTGTCCAGTGCCACGGCGGTCTTGCCGGTCTGGCGGTCGCCGATGATCAGCTCTCGCTGACCACGGCCGATCGGGATCATGGCGTCGACGGCCTTCAGGCCGGTCGCCATCGGCTCGTGCACCGATTTACGCGGGATGATGCCCGGAGCCTTCACGTCCGCGACGCGGCGCTCGGAGGAAGCGATCGGACCCTTGCCGTCCAGCGGGTTGCCGAGGCCATCGACGACGCGGCCCAGCAGAGCGTCGCCGGCGGGCACGTCCACGATGGAGTTCGTGCGCTTGACGGTATCGCCTTCTTTGATGTCCCGGTCGGAACCGAAGATAACGATACCGACGTTGTCGCTTTCCAGGTTCAGCGCCATCCCCATGATGCCGCCGGGGAACTCGACCATCTCACCGGCCTGCACGTTGTCGAGGCCATAAACGCGAGCGATACCGTCGCCGACGCTCAGCACGCGCCCGACTTCGGCGACTTCGGCTTCCTGGCCAAAGTTCTTGATCTGGTCCTTCAGGATCGCAGAGATTTCTGCAGCTTGGATCGCCATTATCCGACCTCTTTCATGGTGTTCTGGAGGGCTGCGAGCTTGGAGCGGATCGAGGTGTCGATCATCTTCGAGCCCACTTTAACGATAAGTCCGCCGATGAGGCTTTCATCGACGGACAGTTTCATCTTCACGTCCTTGCCGACCGACGCCTTGAGCGTTTCGGCCAGTGCGGACTGCTGATCTTTGGAGAGCGCCTGCGCGCTTTGCACTTCGGCGGTGACTTCGCCTTTTTCGTCGGCGATGCGGCTGCGAAGCACGGTCAGAAGCTGGTTCATCACGAACAGGCGGCGCTTCGATGCCATCAGCTTGAGCGCGTTCGCCATGGTGCCGGTCAGCCCCATCTTGGCGGCCAGCGCCGCGACAGCGCCGCTTTGCTGCTCGCGGGTATAGATCGGCGACCGGATCAGGTCGCGAAGGTCGGAACTTTCGGCGATCGCCGCTTCCAGGGTGTCCACGTCGCGCTCCAGCGCATCCAGGTCACCGCTTTCCTTTGCCAGCTCGAAAATCGCAGTCGCATAGCGACCTGCAATTCCGGTGGAGTTTGACGCAGATTCTGACACGTGACCCCTTTCGCCGCTCTTCTGTTCTTGCGCATCCGGCACGGGGACAGACACCCCCGGCCACAAGCTCACCCCGCCCGGCCAACGACCTGGCATGTGAAATCAGCGGTCATGTAGCAGAGGTCTTTTACCCCCGCAACCGCCAGCAACAGGTTGCGTACTCGGGGCCGATTCAACAAAAACAAACACTTAGCCCTAGGTGCGACCGATTGCGCCTCTGCAGGTGCGAGAAAAGTCGGGTTTGAGGCCGAGTCACCTCGCTCAAACGGGCTTCGCCTCGGGGGCACCGATGCCATCCAGGGCGCGTAGAGGGCGGCGCAATGCCTCGGGAAGGCCGCGCCGGGGCGGGGCCGGCACCTGCTTGGTGACTTCGACGATCAGCACACCGCCGGCAAACCGGTTCGATACCCTTCGCCCGATCTGCTCCAGCACCGCGCTGGACTTCAGCCAGAAGGGCGTATCCTTGGGTGGATGGAACAAGGCGCCCACATGCCGCGTCGGCTTCAGCCCCATCGCCGAAAGCATGGCCTCCAGCTGACCAAGGGAATAGGGGCGCCCGAAACCAAACGGCGTCGCATCGCGCCGCGCCCAAAGCCCGGCGCGGTTCGGAACAACGAACAGGCCCCGGCCCTCGGGGGCCAGAACGCGGTAGCATTCTTCGAGAAGGTCAATCGGATGCGCGCTGGTTTCGAGACCATGCATGACAACCAGCCGGTCGACGCTGTCTGTCTCGATCGGCCAAAGCGTCTCGGAACACAGGACCGAGACGTTGGGCATGCCCGCCGGCCACGGCATGACACCCTGCTGGCCCGGCATCAGCGCAGTCACCCTGCGGGCCTCTTCCAGAAACGGGCGAAGCAGGGGGACCGAGAATCCGAACCCAAGTACCGTTTCGCGCGACACATTTGGCCAGAACGCGCGGACCTGATCGCGGATCGTCCGTTGGGCGGCGCGGCCCAACCGCGTCCGGTAATAGAAGTTTCTCAGATCCAGAACGTCCAGATGCATTGAAGCCCGTACCGGTTTGACCCACACTCATCGTGAAGCATACCCGGAACGGAAGGCAATGCCATGACATTCGAAATCATCACCATACCCTGTCGCTCCGACAACTATGCCTTCCTGATCCATGGCAACGGCCGGACCGCCCTGGTCGACGTGCCCGAAGCCGCGCCGATCCTTGCGGAACTCGACAGGCGCGGCTGGCAGCTCGACGAGATATGGATCACCCATCACCACACGGACCACGTCGAAGGCGTTCCCGAACTTCGCGACCGTTTCGATGTCAGGGTGGTCGGTGCCGCCACCGACGCGCGCAGGCTCCCGCCGCTCGACCTCGCGGTCAGCGACGGCGACCGCTTCGATTTTGCCGGCGCGCCGGTTACCGTCATGGATGTCTCCGGTCACACGATCGGCCACATCGCCTTTCACCTGCCCGCCGCGAAGGCGGTCTTCACCGCCGACAGCCTGATGGCTCTCGGCTGCGGGCGCGTGTTCGAGGGCACGATGGAACAGATGTGGGCCAGCCTGTCGAAGCTAGCGGCCCTTCCACCCGACACGATGGTCTACTCCGGCCATGAATACACGACGACGAACGCCAGGTTCGCCCAGACCATCGAACCCGACAACCCGGCCCTGCTTTACCGGATCGACATGATAAACGCCGCGCGGGAGCGGGGGGAACCCACGGTTCCGTCACAGCTGTCGACCGAACTTGAAACCAACCCTTTCCTGCGGGCGGGCTTGGCTCAGGTGAAATCGAACCTAAATATGAGCGGTCAGAGCGATGCCGAAGTCTTTGCAGAAATAAGACACCGCAAAGATTCGTTCTGAGATAGCCACAATTTCTGTCATTTTGGGGTGCATCCTGTCGCAGTGACGGAAAATGTGACGGCCAGTGAAGAAAAAACTCTTGAAGCTTCGGAAAACTAACCGAAGTCTAATAGTAAGAGGCCACGGTCTGGACGGGGCCACGTCGCCCCGCCGACCCCTGACGTAGGAAGGAGCACGGCGCGTGCCATCTTTTTCAAAAACGCTCGAGGAAGCGATCCACGCCGCCCTGGCGATCGCCAATTCACGCCGGCATGAACTGGCGACGCTCGAGCATCTGCTGCTGGCCCTGATCGACGAACCGGATGCCGCCAAGGTCATGCAGGCCTGCTCGGTCGACCTGGAAGACCTGCGCAAGACGCTCAACGATTTCATCGACGACGACCTGTCGACCCTCGTGACCGAGGTCGAAGGCTCCGAAGCCGTGCCTACCGCAGCCTTCCAGCGCGTCATCCAGCGTGCCGCGATCCACGTCCAATCGTCCGGCCGCTCTGAGGTGACCGGCGCCAACGTCCTCGTCGCCATCTTCGCCGAGCGTGAATCGAACGCGGCCTACTTCCTGCAGGCCCAGGACATGACCCGCTATGACGCGGTGAACTTCATCGCGCACGGCGTCGCCAAGAACCCGTCCTTCGGTGAAAGCCGTCCGATCTCGGGCGCCAATGACTTCGAAGAGGAACAGCAGGCCGCACCGGCGGAAGAGGACGCCAAGGAATCGGCGCTGTCCAAGTACTGCGTCGATCTGAACGCCAAGGCGACCAAGGGCGATGTCGATCCGCTGATCGGCCGTGCCCATGAGGTGGAGCGCTGTATCCAGGTGCTCTGCCGCCGCCGCAAGAACAACCCGCTTCTGGTCGGTGACCCCGGCGTTGGCAAAACCGCGATAGCCGAGGGGCTGGCCAAGAAGATTGTCGAAAAGCAGACGCCCGAAGTGCTTCAGGGCGCCACCATCTATTCGCTCGACATGGGCGCGCTACTGGCGGGCACCCGCTATCGCGGCGATTTCGAAGAGCGTCTGAAGGCCGTCGTTACCGAACTGGAAGAGCATCCCGATGCGATCCTGTTCATCGACGAGATTCACACCGTGATCGGTGCCGGCGCCACCTCGGGCGGCGCGATGGACGCCTCTAACCTCCTGAAGCCGGCGCTTCAGGGCGGCAAGCTGCGCTGCATGGGTTCCACCACCTACAAGGAGTTCCGCCAGCACTTCGAAAAGGACCGCGCCCTGTCGCGCCGGTTCCAGAAGATCGACGTGAACGAGCCCACTGTCGAGGACAGCATCAAGATCCTTCTCGGCCTGAAGCCCTATTTCGAAGATCACCACCACGTCAAATACACCGAAGACGCAATCAAGACGGCCGTGGAACTGTCCGCGCGCTACATCAATGACCGCAAGCTTCCCGACAAGGCGATCGACGTGATCGACGAAGCGGGCGCGGCGCAGCATCTCGTCTCCGAGGAAAAACGCAAGAAGCGGATCGGCGTCGCCGAGATCGAGAATGTCGTCGCCAAGATCGCGCGCATTCCGCCCAAGAACGTCTCCAAGGACGACGCGGCGGTGCTCAGGGATCTGGAAGCCACGCTCAAGCGCGTCGTCTTCGGTCAGGACAAGGCCATCGAGGCCTTGGCGTCTGCCATCAAGCTCAGCCGCGCCGGTCTGCGCGAGCCTGAAAAGCCCATCGGCAACTATCTCTTCGCCGGCCCCACCGGCGTCGGCAAGACGGAGGTGGCCAAGCAGCTGGCGGATGTCCTCGGCGTCGAGCTTCTGCGCTTCGACATGTCGGAATACATGGAGAAGCACGCGGTCAGCCGCCTGATCGGCGCGCCTCCGGGCTATGTCGGCTTCGACCAGGGCGGTCTTCTGACCGATGGCGTCGATCAGCACCCGCACTGCGTCCTTCTTCTCGACGAGATCGAAAAGGCGCACCCGGATGTCTACAACATCCTTCTGCAGGTGATGGACCACGGCAAGCTGACCGATCACAACGGCCGGACCGTCGATTTCCGCAACGTGATCCTGATCATGACCTCCAACGCCGGCGCCGCCGAACAGGCCAAGGCCGCCATCGGCTTCGGCCGGGACCGTCGCGAGGGCGAGGATACGGCGGCGATCGAACGCACGTTCACGCCGGAATTCCGCAACCGCCTGGACGCCGTCATCTCCTTCGCGCCGCTGCCGAAAGAGGTCATTCTGCAGGTGGTCGAAAAGTTCGTCCTGCAACTCGAGGCTCAGCTCATGGACCGCGGCGTGCATATCGAGCTGACCCGGCCCGCCGCCGAATGGCTGGCGGACAAGGGTTACGATGACAAGATGGGCGCACGGCCTCTGGCACGCGTGATCCAGGAAGAGATCAAGAAACCGCTGGCAGAGGAACTGCTGTTCGGCAAGCTGACCAAGGGCGGCATCGTCAAGGTCGGCGTCAAGGACGGCCAACTCGATCTCAGGATCGAACAGGCCACGAAGCGCATCGGCTCGAAAAAGCCGCCGCTTCTGACGGCCGACTGAACCGCGCCAGACCGCAAATGGAAACGCCGCCGTAGTGCTACGGCGGCGTTTCCATTTCTCGGGTTCGCCTGCCCTAGAGATCGGCGTCGTAGGCCTGGTCCGCGCGCACCCTGTACGACCACTTCTGCCCGGCATTGCGCCATCCGTTGACGACGCGGTGCCCGGCGTGAAGGCCATCGCCGGCCTTGTCACCCTCGAAGCCGTCGATCATGGAATAGACCCGCGTGTATCCAAGATCATTCATCAGGTTGGCGGCCAAGGCGCTCCGGTTGCCGGAGCGGCACATCAGGATCACCTGCGTATCCTTGCCCGCACCGCGACTCTTCAGAAAAGCATCCAGTTCGATCGGAAAATCGGGATTGATCTCCAGATCATAGGTGCCCTTTTCCACGTCGAAGTTCGGCATCATGGGCATGACCATGCAGGGGACATGCTTGTCCACACGCTCCGGCAGACCAAGAAAGGCAACCTCGGCCCGGCTGCGGACATCGATGAACAGCACATTCGGGTCCTCCAGCATACGGGACGCTTCCTCGGCCGTGACGTACAAACCCGCCTTGGTCTGCTTTCCTGCAGGAACCTCCTGACCCCAGGCCAACGTGGCGGAAATCAGCAATGGCACAGTGAAAAGGAACTTACCGAATACTCGCATAGACACCCCTCCTCTGACGCTAGGTCACCCTCTGACCAAGATCAGGTTAGGCGAGACAGTGATTCCAATAAATGCCAAAGTTGATACGTGATTCCTTTGTGAAAGAACGCAAAGCAAAACGGCGGGCCGAAAGACCCGCCGTTCTTCGTGCTAGAGACGCCTCTTATCAGCGCGTCGGCGTGATCGTGATGTCCACGCGACGGTTCTGCTGACGCCCGGAGGCGGTCTGGTTCGAGGCGATCGGCTCGCTTTCTCCCGCGCCGACGGTACGAAGACGGCTCGACGAGACTCCGGCCTCGCGCAGAACCGACGTCACCGCCCAGGCGCGGCGCTCGGACAGATCCTGGTTATATGCGGCAGAACCGGTGTTGTCGGTGTGGCCGGTAACCGTAACGACCGATTTCGGGTATTTGTTCAGGCTCTCCGCCAGCACGAACAGATCCGACCGCAACTGCGGGTTCAGCGACGCGCTGTCGGTCGCGAAGAGAAGGCCTTCCGGCATCCGCACGATCAGCTCGTTGCCGGTATTGATCACGCCGATCTGGCCATTGTCGAAATCGTTGCGCAGTTCGGCCGCCTGCTGGTCCAGCGAATAACCGATCGCGCCGCCGACGGCAGCCCCGATCGCGGCGCCTACGGCGGCGTTCCGGACGCGGTCACTGCCACTTTCGCGCGTGGCACCAAGGAGGCCGCCAATGGCGGCGCCAATCGCGACGCCCTGGCCGGTGCGCTCACGCTCACCACCCTGCTGATAGGCGGGATCGGTACAGGCGGTCAGCGCCAGAAGGCTGGCTGCGCCAAGGATAAGGGGTTTTTTCATCGGTCGCATCGGGGTTCCCTTTGTCTCTGCAACATCTCCAGTGCCGTGATACACCAACTCCGTCGGCGCACCAGCGGCCATGGGCGGAGTTGTGCCGAGACGACCGCGCTAGGCAAGATCAGGGAGCTGTTATCCCATATCACGCCGTCTCGGCCGCCTCCCACGCAAGCATAGTGCGTTTCACGGGCAATCCCCAGTGGTATCCGCCCAATCCGCCGGATTTTCGCATCGCCCGATGACAGGGGATCAGCCATGAAATCGGGTTCCGTCCCACCGCCGTACCGACGGCGCGAACCGCATTGGGATGTCCGATGGCGCGGGCGATATCGGAATAGGTTGTCACGTGACCTGTCGGAATGGCCATCAGCGCTTCCCAGACCTTGATCTGGAACGGTGCGCCCATCAGGAACAGCTGCGCGGGCTCCGTGTTTGAACCCTGCCGTGGGAAAGCCTGCTCCGCCAGGGGCGCCAGTCCAGCCGGATCTTCCCGGAACGTCGCCCTGGGCCAGCGCGACCGCAGATCCGCCATCGTCGCATCCCTTCCGGTCTCGGCCGCGAACCCGATACCGCAGATGCCCTTCTCGGTTCCCATCAGCAGTGCCGGACCGAAGGGGCTGTCGAACCACCCCCAGGAAATCTCCAGCCCGTCGCCGCCTTTAGCGAAATCACCGGGGCTCATCGCCTCCCAGCGGACGAACAGATCGTGCAACCGGCCCGACCCGGACAACCCGACGGCATCCGCAGTCTCCAGCGTCGTATGCCGCTCGGCCAGAAGCCGCTTCGCGTGATCCAACGTCAGCCACTGCTGGTAGCGTTTCGGAGACACGCCCGCCCAGCGGCTGAAGATGCGCTGGAAATGGGCCGGACTCATCCGCATCTCGGCGGCGATCTCCTCCAGCGTCCGCGACCTGCCCTCCTCGCTGTCGAGCAGGTCAATCGCGCGGCGCATCAGCTGATAATGGTATCCGGTTTCGGTGTCCTGCATGGCGTTCATCATGGCATTCCTCATCGTCCTGTCCCAGAGCTAAGGCGCGCTTGACCGCAAGGCGACCCGGAACTTGCGGGAAAGACTTGCCGCGCCTGCGTGGTTCGGCCAAAACACCCCCGATGGCCAAGCAACTGCCCTACTCCACGATCTACGAGGTCTTCTCGCGCTTCCGCGAGGCCGAGCCCGAGCCGAAGGGCGAGCTCGAGCATGTCAACGCCTATACGCTGCTGGTCGCCGTCGCCCTGTCGGCCCAGGCGACGGATTCGGGCGTGAACAAGGCGACGCGCGAGTTGTTCAAGATCGCGGACACGCCCGAAAAGATGCTGGCGCTTGGCGAAGAGGGGCTGATCGCGCACATCAAGACGATCGGCCTGTTCCGCAACAAGGCGAAGAACGTCATCAAGATGGCGCAGATCCTCGTCGACGAATATGGCGGCAAGGTCCCGTCTTCCCGCGCCGCGCTGCAATCGCTGCCGGGGGTGGGCAGGAAGACCGCGAACGTCGTCCTGAACATGTGGTTCCGGCAACCCGCGCAGGCCGTGGACACCCATATCTTCCGCGTCGGCAATCGCACCGGCATCGCGCCCGGCAAGGACGTGGACGCGGTCGAGCGCGCGATCGAAGACCATATTCCAGCGGAATTCCAGCAGCACGCCCATCACTGGCTGATCCTGCACGGCCGCTACATCTGTGTCGCCCGCAAACCGAAATGCGGCGCCTGCCTGATCCGCGATCTCTGCCAATACGAGGACAAGACGGAATGACGACTTTCGACGTCGTCGGCATCGGAAACGCGATTGTCGACGTGATTTCGCCCGCCGATGACAGCTTTCTCGACCTGATGGGCATCGAGAAAGGCATCATGCAGCTCGTCGAGCGCGAGAGGGGCGAGATGCTCTACGGCGCGATGAAAGAGCGCGTGCAGGCCCCTGGCGGCTCTGTCGCCAACACGCTGGCGGGGCTGGGGAATCTCGGCCTGAAGACCGGGTTCATCGGCCGCGTCCACGACGACGCGCTGGGACGCTTCTATGCGAAGTCGATGGTTGAGGACGGCACCGATTTCGTCAATCCGCCTGTACCCGGTGGCGAACTGCCCACATCGCGTTCAATGATCTTCGTGTCTCCCGACGGCGAGCGCTCGATGAACACCTATCTCGGCATTTCCTCCGAGCTTGGTCCCGATGACGTCTCAGATGCCGTGGCCGGCAGCACGCAGGTCCTGTTTCTCGAAGGCTATCTCTACGACAAACCCAAGGGGAAAGAAGCGTTCGAGCGTGCAGCCAAGCTATGCCGAGAAGCCGGGGGCAAGGCAGGCATCGCACTCTCCGACCCGTTCTGCGTCGACCGCCACCGGGATGACTTCCGGCGGCTTGTGAGAGACCTGGACTACGTCATCGGCAACGAGCACGAGTGGGAATCGCTCTATCAGACAGATCTTTCGTCCGCGCTGGAACAGGCCGCCGAGGATGCCGGAACCGTGGTCTGCACACGCTCCGGCCATGATGTCCTTCTCGTACGCGGAGAAGAGACCGTCTCCGTGCCGGTCAGGCGCATCGTCCCGGTGGATGCCACCGGCGCCGGCGACCAGTTCGCCGCCGGGTTTCTCTACGGGTTCGTCACCGGCCAGACACTCGCAGTCGCCGGCCGGATGGGTTGCATCGCGGCGGCCGAGGTCATCAGCCACTATGGCGCGCGTCCCGAAGCCGATCTCAAGGCGTTGTTCCGGAAGGAAGGCGTGCTTTAGGATCGGGATTCACCGCGCGAAGGTTCTCATCTCGAAGGATGGCCGCAGTCCTGCCGCTGGCAATTGTTCACCATCGGGAAAGAGGTTCGCCGCAGGATCCCAAGTATCTCCCCATTCGGGAAACCTTAACTCGCCGGGCGATAGGTTAGGGGTGGGAGGACGGGGGAAACGCGGCCGCGGAAAATTCGAATCTAATTGTCACGACGTTGAAATGGCGCCCTAGCCGCCCAACTCCACGACAACGGCGCCAAGCGCGATCAGCGTGATCAGCGCAATCCGTCGGGGCCCTGTCGACTCGCCCAGCATCAGCCAGCCCAGCAGCGCCGAGAAGACGACACTTGTCTCCCGCAGAACCGCCGCTTCGCCGACCTTGTCCAGTCGCGTTGCCAGGAGAATGCCCCCGAAGGACATATAGGCTGTCAGGGCGCCCTGAATGCCCAGTTTCGCCAAAGGCGCGAAGGGACGCGGAAGATAGCCGCGCCGGAACACGAGATACCCGATGGGAAAAGCCAATCCGTCCAGGAAGAAAAACCATGCGATGAAGGTGAAAGGATTTTCCGTCGCCCGGATCACGAAGGCGTCCCATGTCGTGTACAGCGCCACGATGCCGCCGGTCAGCACCGCCAGCGACAGGGCCAGCGGCAGTTTTACCCGATCAACCGTGATGTGGCGCAGGTTATAGACCGCAAGGCCCAGGATTCCCGTCACCAGGATCGCGACGCCGATCCACTGGGTCTTCGTGAAAACCTCCCCGAACAGGATGCCCGCCCCAATGACGGTAAAGACCGGTCCGGTGCCCCGCACCACGGGGTAAACCACCGTGTAGGCGCCCGCCGAATAGGCGGCCGCCTGCGCCGACTTGTAGGCAACATGGATCACCCAGGCGACGGCGAACATCCACCAGATATCCGGCTCGGGCCAGGGAACGATGAAAAACGCGAAGGGCGCGGCGATGGTCGCATAGGTCGCGTCGATCACCGTCCGCGCGGTCCAGGGGTCGGTAACGCGCTTCTGAAGCGCCCCGAAGACCGCATGCAAAAAAGCAGCCTGCAACGCAAGGATCAGCGCCAGCGTCTTTCCCGCCTCTGTCCCTTCAAGTGAGACGAGCCACTCGACCACTCAGGCGTCCAGCCCCGTCAGCGCCGCCGCGAACTCGCGCGGATCGAAGGGGGCGAGATCGTCGATCTGCTCTCCGACGCCTATGGCATGGATCGGCAGCCCGAACCGGTCGGCCAACGCCACAAGGACGCCACCCTTCGCGGTGCCGTCCAGCTTGGTCATGACAAGGCCCGAGACATCGGCGACCTGCTGGAAGATCTCAACCTGCCGCAACGCGTTCTGCCCGGTCGTCGCGTCCAGCACCAAGAGCGTGTTGTGCGGCGCATCCGGGTCCTTCTTGCGGATCACGCGGACGATCTTGGCCAGTTCCTCCATCAGGTCCTGCCGGTTCTGCAGCCGCCCCGCGGTGTCGATCATCAACAGGTCCGCGCCCTCGGCCTCTGCCCGCGCCATGGCGTCAAAGGCCAGAGACGCCGGGTCCGATCCTTCCGGAGCCGTCATAACGGGCACGCCCGCCCGGTCGCCCCACACCTGCAACTGCTCCACGGCGGCGGCGCGGAAGGTGTCCCCGGCTGCGATCACCACCGATTTTCCCGCCGCCTTGAACTGGCTGGCCAACTTGCCGATGGTCGTCGTCTTGCCCGAGCCGTTCACGCCCACGACCAGCACCACCTGCGGACGCTTTGCATAAAGCGGCATGGGCTTGGCCACAGGCTCCATGATCCGGGCAATTTCCGAGGCCATGATCTCCTTCAGCTCCTCGGTCGAGAACTTCCGGCCAAACCTGCCCTCCGCCATGTTCGCGGTCACCCGCATCGCGGTTTCGACCCCCATGTCGGCGCTGATCAAAAGCTCCTCGATCCGCTCCAGCATGTCGTCGTCCAGCTCGCGCCGGACGACGGTCTTGGGAGCGGCTCGCCCCATGAGCCGCCCGAAGAACCCCGGCTTCGGCGCAGCGGCCGGCTCCGGCGCCACGATGGGTGCGGCGGCCTGTGGAACAGGCGCGATGGGCTCTGGCTCTGGCTCTGGCTCTGGCTCTGGCTCTGGCTCTGGCTCTGGCTCTGGCTCTGGCTCTGGCTCTGGCTCTGGCTCTGGCTCTGGCTCTGGCTCTGGCTCTGGCTCTGGCTCTGGCTCTGGCTCTGGC